>QMRB01000053.1 GCA_003649185.1 Thermoproteota archaeon
CTCGCTAAATGAAGATTTAAATTTTAGAAGCAAATTTCTAGACTATGCTGCTGAAGCTAAAATTTTCAGTGTAAATGAACTTTTCAATATGTTGAAGAAGTTTAGGAGAGATCCGATAAAAACTATTGAAAATTTAAAGTCCATGTTTACTTCTAAACCTTCAGTGGAGCGGAGAATTTTAATTTTAGCGGATTCAAGTGAAATTAAATATTGCCCCAGATGCGGTTTTCAATTAACTCCAAAGCTCACAGTCTGCCCTAGATGTGGATTTAAACTGTACTCTAAACTTGAAGCTGAAATTGGAGAGTTAAATTCGAATTTGAGGTGAAAATTTGAATTTGAAATTGATTAGAGATGCATGTAGACTTCTAGGTTACGGTGATCCTGAAATCTTTGAGAGAATGGTTAAGATAGGGTTGGCTTTAACTTGGCTTCCAATATTAAGCCTGATAATACCGGAATACTTTGAAGAATTAATTGGCTTCGAATCTTTCATTGCATTTCTACTTTCAATTCCACCAATAATAATGATTATCTATGGCTTCTATCCGGCCTTCAAGTTTAAAAGCCATGTTAAAGCTGTTGAACGTGAAGCATCCTTCGCAATTTTAGCAGTTAATATTGGAGTTAACGCTGGACTTTCACCAGTTAAAGCCTTTGAAGAATTAGCTGAGATGAATGTGTTGAAGGCGGTTAGCAGCGAGGTTAAGAGAATTCTTAGAGACTGTTCACTTTATAGGAGACATTTAAGCGAGCAGATGGCGGTTGAAGCCCGTAGAGCTGGAGGATTATGGGCTAAGCTTATTAAAATATTGGTCAGTCTTGAAAGAGTTGGAGGAGATCCGAAATTTGCATTGGGAGATTTAATGAATGAAACATTACGGGATTTGAAGATTCAATATGAAGTTTTATCTAATCGTTTTAGAAGTATGATAAGTTCATCGAACGTGCTGTTCGGAGCATTGCCGATGATGCTTTCAGTATTATTCACTTTGATGGCTTCACAATCAATTATACCTATAATTTTAAGTTTCACTGTGTTAAACATTTTTACAGCTATATTCTACATGTTATTGGTTGACGGTCAAATTCCACAGATAACCAGTTACATGCAAGTATACATGAAAATAGTCTTTAAATGGCTGCCGTTAAGTCTAAGTTTTGGAGCAATTTTACATTATGGATTTATTGAGATGCCGTTAACTTTAATAGCTTCTAAAGCTGTTACAGTAACCATTGCATCATTAATCTTCAATCTTCCAGCATGGGTTGAATTTAAAATTCATGCAAAGGCGATAGATGAAATCCTAGAATATTTGCCGACAATTCTAAGGGATTTGGCCGACGAGGTTGAGAGAGGCTTCACCCCGCATCAAGCACTTGAAAACATATTTGAAAATGCAAGTTACGGAAAATTTACAGACAAATTTATAGCGTTACTGGTTAAACGTGCAAGAATTTACGGTTCGCTTAGAGACGCGTTAACTGGAATTGGAGATCTACTTCCAATTCAAGCTAGACTGGCATTGTGGCTGATAATTTTAGGTGAAGAGCTCGGTGCAACTTCAACCATCTATCATGAACTTGCAGATTTAATGTTTGAGTATTATTTAGCGTTGAAAAGTTTCAGACGCAGCTGCCAGGGATATAGGTGGATGGCCATTGGACTTGCAGCATTAACGATAACTTTAGTGATAACTTTATTTTCAACTTTGATTTCGAAGATAAGTTTAATTGGACAGGCAGCCTTCCAAGCAGGGCAATTTTTAACCCTTCCCTTCAACATTGCAGATCCTGGACAGCTACCAAAAATAAAAGACTGGATCTACACTTCCATTTCACTTAACTCGATAATATTAGGGTTGACGGCCGGTAAAACCCTTGACTGGCGGATTGGAGGAGGATTCAGAGATGCAACGATAATTTCAACCATAATGTTGGCGGCTTTAACATTGACATTTACCTTTGGAATACTTTAGTGTGCTGTGAATCATATTTTCTTTTAAATGCAGCAGCCACCATAAACCTCTAATAACTTATTATTTAATGCCATTATCAATTATAATCTAAAGAATATTCAATGCTTATGTTCATGAATTCATTTAGAAAATCATGAATTTGACAATTTAAATATAACTTTACAGGTATATTGAGTTTAAATTGAAGGGTAAGAAGATCATTACTAGAAACGGTAAAGTTGCACTTCAAGTTCTCATCCCCAAAACCCTTTATGAAGACCTGATTAAAATTGCTGTTGAAGAATATGGTTACGTTAGAGGAGCAGTTTCAAAACTCGTTGAAAGAGCACTCAAAACATATCTCAATTTTGAAAAACATGTAAAGATGCCTGTGAATTCATCAAATAAAATTCAACCAATATATGAGAGGATAGTTGAGAGAGTGAAGAAACTATATGGAGTGGAGTTCAAGCCATACCAGGTTCCAACAAAACTGTTTGAAAAGGCAATAGCTGTGGAGCGTGGAAGCGATCCGAGAACCATACGTAAATGGATTAAAATTTTCGAAAAATTCAATTTAATTAGAAGAGTAGATCAACATGGAAGAGTTATCCAGTTAAAATGATTTCTCCCCACAATTCTTAAAAGGAAGAGATGGCATCGACGATGAAAGATCTTTCAAAATGTTGAAGGAAACTATAAATATTTCGTCTTGATGGTTTTGGAGAAATCGAATATTTAAATGTTCAAATCCGCTTAAAGGTTAACTGGAAATCAATAGCATCACACATCTGTAAGAGTGAAGGAGAAATTCGCCTAGTCGAGGTTTTCATAGTTAATGGAGAATGCCGCCAATATAATTAACTATAAGAATATGTTTAACCTAACTTTACCGGAATGTTTCTGGTGATATTTCATGTCTAAGAATGACAGTCTTCCAAATGGAGATTTTCCAAGTAGAAGGCTAGATGTGAAGCTTGCAAGAAAAGCTTAAAACGATTAGTTCACCCTAATAGTATTTATGAATCGCATTATTCCAGCTCCTTGATTTAACTACAAGACAAATAGTGAGCATCTTCAAGGAAAAAGTATTGGAAAAAGAAGATCAAATTACAGGTGCATTAGTAAGTATGCTTGCTGATAAGTTAAGTGGTATTCGGATAGAGCGCATAGAAATTAAGACTAAAGCTTTTAGTCTTAAAGAAGAAATGGAGACGAAGGCGGATTTAGGTGTTCTGCTCAACGTTAAACTACCAGAATACAGATTGTCAAAAGTTTTTATCGCACAAGCAAAGATCTGCAAATGCGAAAGAGGTTTTGCTTTTAGTTTTAGCGATGGTAATATAACAAGTTTTCTCTTAGATCAATGTTCAAAATGATTGAAATAACACCTTCTCATCCGTTACAATGTACATTCGAAACTATAATTGTGAAATAAGGATTTTCCAACAGCAGATGTCTACGCACTCGACAACAAAATTTCTTACAAAAATTAACACATCTCTACGAAATGACGCTTAAGAAGCTATTTAAAAACTTTCTGAAATGCTTTATTGGCAATTTAAACATAGCACCTTATATTTGGAATTTTAAAATCTTAAAGCATTTATATCAGAGTACCACATTAAACAGAGCCTCCTATTGCAATTAATAGGTAAATAGAGAAAGCACCAATATTCTTAGCAACATGTTCTAAAATTATGAGCATTTGATTTATTTCAAATATAATTAAGAAAGCTTATAATTTTTCATCTTAGTATTTTTTCTTGAGGAATATAACGAGAAGTAATAGCTAGGCCAATTATTTTGCATAGTAAATTGGAAACTCACTTTCAAATAATTTTTCAAAAACCGTATAACGTGGATTTCATCTTTACAAGGATTGAGATTTCCATGGAATACACTATAATGGAGGGGAAGTTAGGTGGATATAAGACCTATACAATAATGAGAGATCCCTTTAAAGTTCCCCTCGAGGTTCGATGATTGATAACATGGCTATTAAGTTTAAGGTTGTTGAGTCTGGCTTTATTTTACCAATTACTTCTCCACAAATAGTAGGTTTATCTTAGTAATCTTGCTTGTTGGAATTGTGGGCTTTATGTTATATCGCTTTAAATTTTCTTATAAAACTGGTAGGTAGAATTGGATCATAGTCATTTAATGTCATTGTCTTGAGGTAGATTCTTATATTTTGCTATTATTTTTCTTTATAGAATATTTAAGAGCTTGGAGAATGTATTAAATATAGGTGAAGCTTGGTATGAAGGTTAAGTTTATCTTTCTCACCTTTTGATGTTTGTTTTTTCCATAATATTGGCGGCGATATAATATTAAACCGATAATTACTATGGGTATCATTATGAATATTATTCCGATAATTTGAACTGCAGTGGAAGACATTTGAAAGCCCTTTTCTACTGCTTTAAATTTTATGTTTAATTCTGTTATTTTCTCACCTGGTTTAAAGTTCATGACAAGTCCATTTGTTATTTCTATTTCTGAGTATCGAGCTGTGTGAGATCTTTTCATTACACTTATTTGTGGGGATGTCTTAGCTTCTGTGACTATGAAGTCTAAGTTTGGGGGTATCTTAAGTAAAATATCAATTATTGAAAGAAATGATTGACTGTTTATAATTAATGGTCCAGTGTAATTAAATAGTTTAAAGATGTCGAGAGTATAACTTCTACCTACCTTATAATTAAAGTAAGGAAAACGTCTATAATATTCTATTCGATAAAATAGGTTGCTAGCCTCGTCTCTAGATAATTCAAATCTTAACTCGGTAAAAGTTTTTATGTTATTTTTATTGATAAGCATTAGAAAGCCATTTTCAGGTTTAGATTTAAGAAATAAGCTTACTGCTTTCTCAATGTCAATGTTGCTTATCACATATTCATAGTTCACGTAAGTATATTTCTTCCCATATGAAGTATAAAATGACTGTTGATTTCTAGATTTCAATGTGTAATGGCCATTTAAAATTGAAATCCACTTTTCACAGAAAAGTTTTGCATAAATATCTGCCTCCTCTAAACTTACCTTTTCTAAATTATAACTTACTATGAAATTTGCATTGGACTTTGCAATCCTTAAAAGAGACGTTTCCAGTCCTCTGCTAAAATCAGATATATCCAAGAAGGAGGCTGGAACATGTGAATCTACCCACACACTTATACTTCCATTAATCCAAACTTGAACTTGAAGCATCTCATAATAGAAAACACGTTTACCTACAGAAATATAATTATTAGGAGAAACCTTGACAAAGCTGACTTTAAATATAGATAATAAAACTAGAAGGCCAATAAAAACTGAAAAGCTATTTATCTTCATTGCTATTCCCAAATATAATTAAGAAAAAAATATATATCATTTTCACATTTTTAATTGGTGAAAATTCATGGAAATAATTAAAAAGAAAACTTTGGAAATCATTTTCCTGTGTTTTCTGTCAGTGTCATTTGGAGCTACAGTGTTAGGTAACGAGTGAATTGAGCCTTTGGAAAAACAATTGATCTTAATGGTCTTCTATTTCATGGAGAAAGCTCCTATATAAATTATGGTCAGCACAGTTTACAGCCATATAATCCCAGCTATTTTATTATAGAGCTACAGTATGCTTCTGGAAAAGTAAATCTATGGATAAGATACGTTAGCTTCTATGATGAGAAGCTCAAGCCAATAGATCTATATAGAGATGGGTGGGGAGTGGAGAATATTATATCTTCCCTGACGCAGCAACTTATATAGATATCACCTACTATTCAAGTCAACCAGATTATGGCGATGTACAATATTGGGGTGAGTGCTGGATTCCCTCTGGATGGGGCTGATATATTTATTTTTAATCTTTTTAAAATTTGAATTACATAGTAATATGTGGAGTGGTGTGATGAATACTCGTTGTTGGCTATTGGTTTTTGTTATTTATTTTAGCTTAGCTGGAATTGTTCCTGTTTCTAGTGGTGTTGTTGAGATTGCTCCTCCACTCTATGTGAAGCTTGGTGAGCATAGATTTAATATTACTGTTTATTGTGAGGATAGGGTTGTTTGGGATAGTATTGTTTTGGTTGTAAATGTTTTTGGTAGTTATAGTTTGCAGGTTTATTTCCCTGAGTTTCCTTCACCTTTCTTCAGTATAACTTCTGGTGAGAGTAAGAGTTTTACTGTTACTTTCATGTCCAATTTATCGTGATACAATTTTGAATGGCAAAATTCTCAGTGGGTTACTAACTATTCTTTTAACTTTAGGCACCTCCATAACTTTACTGACTGGATTCATCCTTGCACAGCTAGGAATAGCTCCAACCATAGAAGAGCTAATAAGATTGCTAATATACTTTGTTTTTGCAGTAATCTATATTCTAGCCTACATGGCTTTAAGCCTCTTAACCTCAATAATCACAAAAAAGAC
>QMRB01000054.1 GCA_003649185.1 Thermoproteota archaeon
ATTTGTTTTTCTTGACAGTTTCATGTTCTTTTAAGAATTTCCTTAACATTTCCATAAGTTCTTTCACATTGACTATTTTTATCTCAGTTGGATTTGAGCGTACTGTTGTTTGACCTGTTCTTTGTCTGGAGTCATTATGTCTTAATCAAGTATTTCTATCTTATTATGCCGATGTTGTTATCAGTATTTTCTAATTAGTAATCTGAAGAATTCTTTAGTGAATAAAATTTTTTTATATATTTCATCAAGGCATATATAGTCCTTATTTCCAGAAATATGGGTTTAGGTTGTGTATAAGTATTGTTGAGGATATAATTAGATCTGGTAGACTTGTTTTCTTCCATCTTCTTCGAATAAGGTATTAAATGAGGGTTCTTCATTTCAATTGAATTTTGTTATGATGACTATTAAAAAAGTAAAACTCCGATTTAAATTTTTGCCTTAAATGTGCGTGTAAACTTTCATCAATAACAGTTTAGAATTTTTAGGAAGAGTATACTTCCTCTAATTTCCTTGGCTTAACTATAATATCTTGAAATTTGGAGAAATATGCGAAGTTAAGCGACTCATCAATTTTATCATAAGAGCTACCAGCTCCAATCTCCAATTCAAATATTTTCCATCCTATTTCAGTCAGTTTCGGCAGATATTTTCTAACAGTTAAAAGCGGGCTTTCTCGATTAATGGGTGAATTTACTTAATTGATAAGCCTATTCAACGGTATCTTTGCTAATTCATAACCACACAAGCTCTCTAATCCTCTATAGTGTGGTGGTTCTTATCTTGGAGTGTTCATCAATTTCTCCAACCAATATTTTATGTTTGTATAACCTGGTTTGAAAGTTAAAATAACTTTTATTAAGTAAGAACATCATAATTTATTGTGGTTTTTTGAGAGGACGTCCCTGCAAAGTGTTGGCATTTTAATTTTCTAATAGGTGAATAATGCAACGTCAAACTAAATTTTATTAATTCGTAGAGCCCTCATTTTTCGATAGTGGAGTATAGTTTATTTATGTTTTTTAGACTTTTAGCCTTAAGTTCTTTTTCACCTTTTCAAGTTCTTCAATAATTTTTGTGTAAAGTCATTGTAGTATGTTCATTTATGGCGTACCGACATAATTTATAACTTGAGCTTTTAAATATTCCTATAAAATTTTAATATCAAAAACGTCTTAAATCAAATCTTTGAAGGGTTCAGCTTTCTGTCGAAGATAATGTGATCTGCTTATTCTTTGATATGATTTCATTAATCATGGTTAGGGTTTCTCATCCAGATTATTACTGAATCGGGTGATCTTATCTTTTAACTTTCATCTATTTCCCATTCAATAGGTGTAGTTTCGCTAAAAGCTATTAATCTATGAAAAACTTAACTGAAACTTTTTGATTTATTTATAATCGTTTTGCATTAAATGCTTCTATAATTGTGTCATGCACTATTTTTCCAATATCCCTCCAACTTTTTTTCAGTTTCTTTGATGTTTCCTTAGCTTTTTTACTTAATCTGTTGAAGTTTTCTAGTGCGAAGACGGCTTTTCTTGCAAATTCCTGTGTGTCATTAATTTTTACCCTTATTACTGCCTCGCTTTCTCCCCAAATTTCTCTGTATACTGGTAGGTCCCATACTACAACTGGAAGCCCATAGCTTAATGCCTCTCCAACAGCAATTCCAAATCCTTCATAAATTGAAGGAAAAATAAAAACTTTAGAACGTAGAAAGAGTTCATTTTTCTTTTTTTCGTTTACTACTCCATGATGCTTAAAGCCTCCAATTTCTGTTAATTCATTTGTAATTGTCCGGTCTTTTACCATTCCGGCCATGTGAAACTTCACATTTGATTTTAATCTTTTAATTTCTCTCCAAATGTTTTGTAAATTACTAAATTTTCCGATTCTTCCAATACAAAAGAAATCTATGTCTTTTCTTATTTTGAAGTGATTAGTATTTATCATTTCTATACTGTTTCCTGTAAGAATCAATTTTTCTTTAGGAATCCTCAATTTTTCGGAGATTTCTTCTCCTGCTGCCTTTGAAACCACATATATTTTGGAAGCTCTTTCCCAAAGTTCTCTGTTAAGTTTATAAGTTACAGCTAGAAGTATTTTAGCTAAAAGTCTGCCTATAACATTATGTTTTCCTATTCTTATCGGCTCATAGTGATGAATGGGTATGTAAATCCTAGTTTTCCTCGATATGATTTTACTTAGAAGAGCTATTGCAGCATTTCCGTCTTTACCAGCATCCAAGAGTATGGCATCTGGCTTCATTCTTAGAACTTTCAGAGCATTAATATAAGCGCTCCACAAATTTTTTAGCCTATTCTTTCCAACCTTCGGTCCAGGGATTCTTATAACTTCCATATCTTCATATTTAGCTAATTCTTCTCCTACCTTTGAAAGCCAAAGAAGTCCACCAAGTATAATTTCTTTATCTAACTTGCCTCCATAAACAATTGTCTTTATCCTTTTTTCCATAATTTCCCTACACCAATCTTAATTTTCGTTTTTTATTATTTAAAATGTTAGGGGTTAAAATAATAGCTGAGATTTCCTTCTTTCTAGAATGAAAATTTAAGAACTTAATTATTCTAATTTACATAGGAGAGGTGCTTACAAAAACATGGACCCCGAGAAGAGAATTAGAATTTCTGTTGTAATAATAACCTATAATTCAGCTAATTCGCTCGAACCACTTTTAATTTCGCTAAGACGGCAAACTTTGCTTCCGGATGAAATTATAGTTGTCGATGGAGGATCAAGGGATGAAACTGTAAAAATTGCTAAGAAATTCGATTGTAAAATTCATATAGAGCCAGTTAAAATTAGGGCAAAAGCAAGAAATCTTGGAGTGCAGGTGGCAAGCGGTGAGATACTAGCCTTTATAGATTCGGATTGTATTCCAGAGAGAGATTGGCTGGAAAATTTAGTAAGAAATTTTCATAGGGGTGAAAATATAGCAGGCGTATCTGGAAAAGTTCTAGCTTTAAATAAAGAAAAATTAATTCCCCGACTATTAGATCTATTATCAAGCGGTAAGCCTCACTATGCAACATGGAATATTGCCTATAAAAAGAAAGTGCTTGAAGAAGTTAATGGTTTCGATGATCGTTTACATGCTTGTGAAGATCAGGCGTTAGCGTGGAAGATCCTTAGAAAAGGATATAAAATTCTTTGGGCTCCTAATGCAATTGTTTATCATCGGCATAGAGAAAGTTTAGTTTCCTTCCTGAAACAGCAGTATGAATATGGAAAATGGGCAGTTATAACGAGGAGGCTTTATGGCATTAGTTATTATAAAAGCTTACTATTACTCTTTACACTACCCCTTTTATTTCTTTTTAAATATCTCAGAAAAATATCTCTTCATCCCCTTCTTCCTTTCCTATTAACTTTATCTGCAGCTTCCTATAGTTTAGGTTCATGGAGAGGTTTCTTATGCAAATTGGAATCTTAATTCCAAATATAAGTTTAGGTGGCGCTGGTTTAGTTGCAGTAAATCAAGTAAAATATTTAATTAGAAACGGCTATAAGGCAAAACTTCTAACTTTATCTGGTAAAAGTTTAGGGGTGCCTTCCTTCAAAATCGGCTTAAATTTCCCTCTTCCCTTGATGAAAACTTCGTTTCCTCTTCTTGTAAATATTATTTGGGGTTTAAATGTAAATGAACCTGATGTTGATGTAATAATTGCACATGGAATAGCTTCAATTCTTGCTTTAAGGTTGAAGAAAAAGTACGGAATAAACTATATTAACTACATTCACCATCCTAATTCTTTTCTTCACGGAAAACCAATTCATGAAAGAGAGGAAGTAAACATATTAGGTCCGTTGGCTATACTTCCCTTCAAGCTTCTTTGGAATAAGAAAGATTTGGCTCAAAGAGATTTGAAGAGCGTAAGAGAAGCAAAATATAATTTTGTAAATAGCTGGAGAACCCTCCGATTATTGATCAATATTTATGGAAAAATTAAGGCTAGTGTCTGTTATCCTGCAATCGAGGATTCCTTTCATGATGTAATGCCAAAATTAGAAAATAAAGAAAATTTCATCCTATATGCTTCTCGCCACGTAAAGCAAAAGGGTTTTCATCTGCTTCCCAAGATTTTTTCAAGGATTAAAAGTAAGGTTAAGCTCATAATTGTGGGAAAGACAACTAGTATTACTAAGTCTGTGATGGATGAATTTGAAAGGCTCGGTTTGAGCAGCAAAGTAATATTTAAGCCAAATGTAACTAGAAGAGAGCTTCTTGAGTTTTATAAAAAATCTAGAGTGCTTCTTTATCCTGCATTTAAGGAGGATTTTGGATTAAGTCCCATTGAAGGTATGGCTACTGGTTGCATTCCCGTTGCATGGAAGGATGGCGGTGGAGTGGAGGAAACAATCCAAGACTTTAAGACTGGATTATTAGCTAAATCCTATGATGTTAATGATTTTGCCTCCAAAGTTGACCTACTGCTCTCAGAAGACAATGTTTATTCTAGCATATTAAATGAAGCTAAAATATTTTCCCAAAAGTTTTCTTGGGATTTACATATAAAGAAACTTTTGAATGTATTAAAAAATGGTTAAAATGTAAAATATTTACAAATAAACGTAAAATATATATGAATAAATAAGGCTTTGACTATGAAGGGGAATCTAACTTAGTCTGAAGCTTATTTAAAATTATTCCGTAAGATAATATATGTGAGTGTGAAAAGATAAAAATGCTTTCACGACTTGTTAGTTAACTTGATGGTGTGTTTGGCATGAGGATTCTCATGATTTCTCCTAAAGTTTCCGGTATTGGAGGTGTTGCACAACATGTCTCCAAATTGATTAAGAAGTTGGAAAGTAGCGGATTTGAGGTCGATACTATTTCCATAGAAAATACATTACATATACCGATGAAAGGCCTTTATAATCCAAGCTTTGCTTTCTACTCAGCACTAAAAGCTATGTTTAATAGATTTAAAGGTATCAAATATGATATTGCTCATGGCCATAATTTACCTACATGGTTTTCCGTTAAGGCTAGTAAGGCTAGAGCTAAGATACTTACTCTTCACGGCGTTTATTCTAAGCAGATCACTGTTCTTCATGGTAAGTTTCTAGGTTTTCTTAGCAAGAGATTTGAAGTTTATGCTACTAGGAGAGTTAACAAGCTTACATGTATTTCGAAGGATACGTACAATTACTATAAAAAACTAGGTGTGAATGTTGAATTTATACCAAACGCCATAGATCTTAATGATATGCCAAGTAATGGCTTGAAGTTATATGATAAGCAAGTTGTCTTTGTTGGAAGGTTAAGTAAAGAGAAAGGCATTGACGTTTTATTGGATGCCTTAAAATATGTTGACCAAGATATTCATTTACTTGTTTTAGGTTCTGGCCCTCTTAAGGATACAGTTATACGTGCATGTAAATTATATCCCAATCTCCATTATCTTGGATATAAGCCTAGATATGAATGTTTAAAATATATTGCTGGCAGTAATCTCTTAGTGTTGCCTTCTAGAATTGAGGGAATGCCGACTGTTCTCCTTGAAGCTATGGCTTTAAAGGTGCCTGTTATTGCTTCTAGAGTACCTGGAGTAGTTGATATTGTTGATGATAAAACTGCGGTATTAGTAGATGTTGAGCAACCATTAATTTTGGCTAGAGCTATCAATGAATTCATTTTAAATTATCCTAAATCTTTTGTTAAGAGAGCTTATGATCGAGTTGTCTCCGAATTTAATTGGGATTCAATTGGGAACAAATATATTAAACTTTATGTATCTTTGTTAAGTTAATTTTATTTAGTATGATGGAGGAAAATATATAAAGCTAATATATTGCAATATCAAATATTTGAAATTGCTGGAGCTAATGGTAATAAAAAATTAGCTGAAGTATTTAATTTGAGGACGACTATCGGTTTTCCTACTTTAATCTTATAAGCATAACTTATGTTGATGATAAAGAAATTAAACGTTGACAATTATGTAAATAGTTGGTACTTTTATTGGATGATTTCAATTCATTTTATCTTGAATCTGTATCTCTCAATCGATATGTTCAGTTTCTGCAGCATCTTATGCTGCTCATATATCTGCTTATCCGATACTGCTTTCTTAAATCCCTCCCTAACGTTGAGCAGTTCATAAATGTATGATTCCCTCAATACTTTCCTCGCCTCCTCAGGATTTATAGGCCTCCTAGCAATATACAGTGTCAATGTGATTTCATCTTCACCTCTATGGATGGTTCCAAGATAGACTGGAACATTATAGATAGCCATGTTGAAGAGTATATTTAAATCCGTTAGG
>QMRB01000055.1 GCA_003649185.1 Thermoproteota archaeon
ATGATAGACCTACTACATGCATGGTGGATTTGCTGTGAGAAGCGTTCCAACGGCATAGTATTGTGGAGGAGGGATAGAACTCTAGCTATAGGTTTAGGGCAGCAAGATAGAATTGGAGCTATTGAAGTTGCACTGTATAGGGCTAAACTCTTTGGACATAGCTTGGAGGGAAGTGTAGCAGCTTCAGACGGCTTCATGTTGGAGGATAATGTTAAACCGTTAGCTGAGGCCGGTGTAAAAGCGATAATTCAGCCGGGCGGTTCAGTCTTCGATGCAAAGATAATAAAGAAATGTGATGAGTATGATATTGCCATGATATTTACTGGAGAAAGAGTTTTTAGACATTTCTAGCTTTATCTATTCTTTTGTCACTATGCTATATCGGCATCCAGTATATAGTAATGCTTCATCAATTCTTCTTATAAGCGCAAATATCTGCTCTTTGGTTGGACGCTGCTTCCATTCTATCACATAATCATATTCACCTATCTCTACTCTGCCTTTCCCAACATGCTTTCCAGTTTTCAAATCTATGGATGGTTCAACCACTGAAATTATATGTGCAACTATATCTCCATACTCAAAGCTTCTATCCAATCTCTCCATTAAACTATCCAGTGCTCTTAATCCTCTCTCAATTGAGGGACCATAAAGTTTAATATAGCTTCTCAAATTTTACACCTAAAATTACTATTGCCAAATCTACTTATAACTTTAATTTAACATATCTCCCTTATTTTGAATGTTAATCTCGGAAGGGGAAAATTTATCTACAAACTTATTCTTTCATTTCTCGATTAATATGCGCGCATATGATGTTGCCTTGGCATCGATCAATGCAGCTCTCTACGCCCTCATCGGATATGCCACACATCTTGGAATATTCACTCCAGTCATAGGGGTTGTGAGGTTTTGGCCGGCTGTCATCATTCCAGCAGCCTTCGCAGTAGTCTTCGGTCCAAAAGTAGGTGGATTGGGAGCTGCCGTAGGAATATTTATCAGCGATATGCTTATTCATGGAAATGCTATTTTAAGTTTAACTGTAGGTGTTCCATCGAACTTCATATGCTTCTACCTTATAGGTTTACTTTCCAATTTGGATAGGCTCACCAAGTTTTTAAGTTTATCCATCTCCATAATTTTACAGATAATCTATCTAATAATAACGGTCTATTTGCAGTGTTCAGGTTTGCTTCCAACAGCAGCTACATCAATCTTCATCGGCGTATCCCTCTTCTCTCTCATCATAGTGATAGTTGCATCGAAGCTTTGGAAGGGTTATCTGAGTTTTATGGCTGCAAGCACAGTAGGTTTAACTGTGGGTTCACTTATAATTGGATTTGGACTCTGGTTCTTCTCCCAGTTTCAACCGCTTCCCACAGGGGATTTCTCAGCTCCCATTTCAGCTATAGCCGTATGGTTTGCATGGACATTTCTAACTGAAGCTCCATTTCTATATCTCGCGGCTCCTCCTCTAATTGAAGCTTTAAAACATGCCTTCAAATCTTCAAGTTAAATTTCACATGCTTCAATAATTTACATTGCTAAAATGTGATTATCGAAAATTATATTTGTATGGGTTCTCGATTTGATGCTGACTTAAAGCTTCGAGGTTGATGTTATGCATGAATGGGCTCTTGCAGAAGCTGTAGCGTCCGCTGCAATTAGAATTGCTAAAGAGGAGAAGTTGAAAAGCATAAGCATAGTAAATGTTAGTCTCGGTGAACTTCAACAGGTAGATGTGGAAATTTTCAAATTCGCCCTATCAGAGATTAAATCAAATATTCCCATGCTTAAAGATGCAGATTTCAATGTTAAAATTGTGAAAGCCGAGTTTAAATGTAGAGTATGCGGCTACAGATGGACTTTTAGAAGGGAGGTTCTAAATGAAGAGGTTCAGGAGGCCATACATTTCATACCTGAATTGGCCCATTCATTTATCAGATGTCCCAATTGCAGTAGCCCTGACTTTGAGGTTGTTAAGGGTAGAGGGGTTTGGCTTGAAAGCATTGTAGGGGTGAAGTGATTGGCAGATCCTAGAATTTCAATTATAGAGGAAAGGCTGAGAAATATTAAACATATAATAGCTGTATCAAGCGGGAAGGGAGGTGTAGGTAAAAGTTTAGTGGCTTCGATGTTGGCTTTAATTTTGGCGAGGAAAGGTTTCAATGTCGGCCTCTTCGACTTAGACTTTACAAGTCCATCCACACATCTCATTCTCGGCGTTGAGGGTTTAATGCCTGAAGAGGATAAAGGGGTGATTCCGCCTTTAACCAACGGGATAAAATACATGTCCATCACCTATTACTCTGGGAAAAATGTTTCACCGTTAAGAGGCTCGGATATATCTAATGCTTTAATAGAATTGTTGGCTATAACGCGGTGGAATTCTCTCGATTATCTCATAATAGATATGCCTCCAGGTATAAGCGACTCCACATTGGATCTTCTAAGACTTGTGAGGAGAGTTAAATTTCTCATAGTGACTTCTCCATCAAAACTTGCATTTGAAACTGTTAGAAAATTGATTGCCCTGCTGAGAGAGATGAATTTCCCAATTATAGGTTTAATTGAAAATATGGATATGAAAGGGTCACCATATATAAGGGAGATGGCTGAAAGGCTAAGAATAAACTATCTTGGAAGCATACCGTTCGACTTTGCTCTTGAAGATGCATTGGGAGATGTGAATGCACTTTTAAAGACCAAGTTCAGTGAAAGTTTAATGAAGATAGTTGACGAAATCTATAATTGAACTATGGATTGCAACGTTAAATTAATAGTTTAATTTTCTAAATTATTTATATTGGAGGAGTCAACTTGAATAGTAAACGTAAGCGCGGATTAAAAGATCTGTTCAGCTTCCCATTATTTGAAGATTTCAACTCCATCTTCAGCGAGCTTGAAAAAGATTTCAGAAGCTTTGGAGGCTACTCCATATCAGTCGTCTCCACTCCTGAGGGAACTAAAGTCCATGTTAAAGCTGATGAAAATGTTGATGTTGCTAAGCTTAGAAGAGAGTTGGAGGAGCAGTATCCTGGAGCCATAATAACCATTGAGGGTGGAAAACCAATATTGGAGGAGGTTGAAGAGGAAGAGGATTTAGAGGAGAAGCCTGCAAAGCAAGATGCTGCGGAAGAGGCGAGCATTATAAGTGATCTTCTCGGAGATAGGAAGCCGCTAATTAAGGAGGAGAAGGAAGAGAAAAAATAAATTTATGTATTAAACTATCTTGAAGAATTCTGCATATGGCTTGCAGCTTAAACCAAGCCTTTGAAGGATTTCTCCATTTCTCCTATTTCTATCATACGTCCTCTTCCAGAATGGTCTGGGATCCAATCCTTGGAATAAAGGGTTCAATTGGCTTCTATGCTTCTTTATGGCCTCCACCTTAAGCTTCATAAGCTTTTCATCGAACGGTATAATTGCGTCTGCCTCATAAATCGTATATTCCTCCCATCCACCCTTATATAGCCATCTTTGAGTTTTAATTCCAAGTTTTTTCAATGCAGTTTCTATCGCCCCTATACACATTCCATGAGTTCCATGTGGATCTGCAATCTCTCCAGGTGTGAAGATTATGTCGGCTTCAGCTTTCTTAATGGTTTTCATCACAATTTCCAGGTCTCTCCTTGAAAGAGGCTTCTTTATTATCAATCCTGTCTCGTAGAATGGCAACTTTAAAAAATCTAATTCTCCTCTAGAAATGCCTAATAGTTTTACTGCTTTCTCCGCTTCTACCTCTCTAACTCTGCTCTTATAATCTAGAATCCTTCTCAAAGGAATCTTCCTTTCAATGATGATTTTTCTCAGTTCTGCAAATTTATTCCTTTCAACCCTTACCTTCAAATATTCTATTACATCTTCATCTCTGACAGCTATGTTCCCGGTTACCATGTATGCTATTCTAATCCTATTTTTATTCTCCTTTAGAAGTTTAATTGTTGCTCCCATTGAAATTACATCGTCGTCTGGATGTGGTGAAAATATTAAAATTCTCTTCCCCCTTGGAAGTTCATTTAAGCCCTTTATTTTTGAGGTTAATTCGATCCATGAATGTTTCAGCATCTCCTCCAAATTGAATTGTGAAAGTGATTTAAGCCCGCTTCTTCTAAGCATTTTCGAATCTACATGGTTCAATTTAACTTTATTTTTTAGAGCCGTCCAAATTAATGCTCTAGTTATAAGATTTTCTCTTCGACGAGCCAGTTTAACTTTTTCTTCTCTCCAATCTATTTCTCTATATAGCCATGGTGTTGTGTTCTGTGAAAGTCTTGAAGCTGCACCTTTATCCAATATGAATATTACATTTCTATGTCTCTGTAGAATTGATGCTGGAACATTCCTGTTTATCTCTCCCTCAACAGTCTCTCTGATACTGTTGGCTTTATGTTCTCCATTTGCCAGCAGCATTATCCTTTTTGCGGACATTATGGTTGCTATTCCCATGGTAATTGCATAGTAAGGAATCTCTTCAACTCTCATGAAGAACCTTGAATTATCACTTCTAGTCTGCTCAGAGAGTCTCACCAATCTTGTTCTTGAATTGAAATCTGATCCCGGCTCATTGAATCCTATGTGTCCACCATAATATTTTCCATTTGAATCGTAGTATCCTCCTCCAATGCCTAGGATTTGAAGATCTATCCTCCCGTGACGTCTTATCTCATCTTCATACCATTCGCAGTGTTCCTCTATTTTCTCTTTGGATATCTCTCCGCTCGGTATGTAGATGTTCTGCTTTTTAATGTTTATCCATTTAAATAGGTAATGTTCCATGTAGTAATGATAGCTATATCTGCTTCTCCTAGACATCGGCCAATATTCATCTAGATTAAAGGTTACGGTTTTAGAGAAATTGATCTTCCCTTTCCTATATAATTTAACCAGATTTCTATACAGTTTTATGGGTGTGCTTCCTGTGGCTAACCCTAGAACGCTGTCAGCTTTTCTATCTAATTGTTCCTTTACTATTTGGGCTGCTATACGGCTCATACTATCATAATCTTCCGTCACCTTGATCTCTATCAAAAAGGCCACCATAACTTCGTTTTCTTTCTTAGGCTTCTAATGAATGAATCTGCAGTTATTTAAGTTTTCTTTCAGAATTCCCATTATGGTCATATCCTTTTAATCTTATATTTCATATCGAAATTTTAAATTGTATTACATCTAACATTTATATATGCTCAAAGTTTCAGATCTATCTTCCCGCTTTTTCATAGTTGCACATAGAGGTGCCAGTGCATATGAGCCTGAAAACACTATGAGATCTTTTAGGCATGCCGTTAAACTTGGATGTAAAGCCGTCGAGTTTGATGTTAGATTGTCGAAGGATGGTTATCCAATTATAATTCATGATGAGACTGTGGATAGAACTACCAATGGTCACGGAAGGGTAAATGAACTTAGCCTCGAGGAGTTGAAGGCTCTTGATGCTGGACTTGGTGAAAAAATTCCATTGCTCGATGAAGTTTTGGATAATCTTTCCGGGAGAGCTGTATTTTTCATCGAGTTGAAGGTTGATGACGCTGTTAAACCAGTATTGGAAGCGGTTGAAGATAGGGATCTTTGGAGTTCCGTGCTTTTCATATCCTTTAAACCCTTTCACTTAAGGGAGATATTGAATTATAATTCTGATGCATATGTGGGTTTAATATATTTTAAGTCTGGAGACGGCATCGTCACTGCTAGGAGAATTGGTGCAATAGCTGTTCTACCATATTATAGATTTGCCAGTAAGAGGGCTGTAGCCTTCGCGAAAAAATTGGGATTAATGATCATTCCATGGACTGTGGATGACATATCTGTAGCGAAGAAATTGAAAAGTTACGGTGTGAACGGCGTAGCCACTAATAAGCCTGATCTTCTGCTCAGCTTGGAGGATAATTATAGCTAAGTTGATGTAAGTTCCTCTAGAAATTGCATGATGTGATTTCTCATTGTATTTTAAATTTAAAGGTTTTATTTATCATTAAAATATTTGGGTGGCATTGTGAGAAGAATTCGATTAAATATTGTTGAGGGAGACTTAGAGATAGATGAAAAACCATTATAGATTTGGAGGAGGGTTCCAGTAGGCTGATTGTACATGGTATGTTTAAATCCTCCTCAGATGTTAGAGTTAACGGTTCACTACATGCTGAACGGTTAGAGTCCATTGGGGGAGATGTAACGGTTAAAGGAGATTTGGAGATTGA
>QMRB01000056.1 GCA_003649185.1 Thermoproteota archaeon
AAAATTTCTTAGAATTTTCTTTCCATATCTTGTATGTTTCACCTCTGGGTGGAATTGAAGCCCATATATTAAGTAGTCATTGGACCTATATGCTGCAATCTTAGAGTAGCTAGTTGAAGCTAAAGTTATGAATTTTTCAGGAAGTTTTACAACTTGATCTTTATGGGACATCCAAACTTTCTGTCTTTCAGGAGTTCCATCGAAGATAATGTCATTTCGAATTAAAGTGAGTTCACTTATCCCATACTCTCCCTTATCCTCCTTCTTCACAATTCCATTGAGGAGGTGAGCTATCAATTGATGTCCATAACATATGCCAAGTATTGGTATGCCCTTCTCTATGACTTTAGCTATGAATCTTCCACTTATTTTGGGTGCTTCTTTCTCATAGACGCTTCTCGGCCCTCCTGAAAGTATTATTCCCTTCACGTCTTCCTTTAAATCCATGTTTTCAAAATCTTCTGGATGCTTTATCTCACTGTACACTTTTAACTCTCTTATTCTCCGTGCTATTAAATGGGTGTATTGAGAGCCGAAATCAACTACTATTATCTTCTCTCTTTCCATGTTTATTCATCTTTATCTTCTCAAATTTTACCTATATATCTAGCCCACTTCATATATGCTCCTAGAGATGAAACTGCCCTTTCAGGAATTGGATAGGCTGGCAACCCTTTTAAGTTAAGTTTTTTCATAGCTTCGGCACATTCTTTTCCACCAACCATTGAGATTACTAACGGTTTAGTCTTTCCGTTTTCTTTAATTACATTTATAATGGCGTCAGCCAAACTGTTAGGATCCGTTATTGCTGTTTGACAGTAAAGTAGTATTACAGCATGGATCCTATCATCTTTCAATGCGGTTTTCAATGCACCTGCAAATTCCTTTTCACTTGCCTGTCCAGTTAAATCTATCGGGTTCTTAACGCTTCCAAATGGTGGCATGTATTTTCTAAATTCTTGGGCTAGATCTTCGGGCAAATTCATTAATTTAACATTGTAATCTTCACATGCATCTGTGGCCATTACCCCTACACCGCCGCCGTTCGTAATTATTATGGTATTTTCTCCTTCTGGTGGTGGTAGTTCGGCTATTGCTCTTGCCCAGTCGAAGGCTTCAGCCACATTCATAGCTCTAAGTATTCCCGTCTGTTTAAAAGCTGCTGAATATATGGTATCAGATCCTGCAAGTGACCCTGTATGTGATGCTGCTGCCATCGCTCCTCTCTTTGATCTTCCAGCTTTCAACACTATTATAGGCTTATTTTTAGTTACTTCTTTTGCAATTTTAATGAATCTAGGTCCATTCTTCACTCCCTCCATATAAATTAATATTATCTTTGTTTTTTCATCTTTAGAGAAATATTCAAGCAGGTCGTCGTCATCTATATCTGCCTTGTTTCCAACGCTTACTATGGCCGATAATCCTATATTTTCAAGTATAGTCCATCCCATTAAAGCGATTCCAAGAGCTCCGCTCTGCGTTATGAATGCTATGTTTCCTTGAAGTATGTCTTTAGGTCCAAATGTCGCGTTTAGCTGTGTTGGGGCATAGAATAATCCGAAGATGTTTGGTCCAAGCAGCCTCATACCATATTTCTTAGAAATTTCAACAATTTCTTCCTCCATGTCATGTCTTCCCACTTCTCCGAAGCCTGAACTTATGACTGCAACAGCTTTTACTCCCTTTTTTCCACATTCCTCTAATACTTCAGCTACAAACTTGGCGGGAATAACAATTATTGCTAAATCCACCGTTCCAGGCACTTCCAAGATGGATTTGTAAACCTTTTTACCTAAAATTTCATCTGCTTTTGGATTTATTGGGTAGATTTCTCCTTTATACCCATATTCTATAATGTTCTTCAAGATTTCATGTCCAATTTTTCCAGGCTTTCTTGAGGCTCCTATAATGGCTACTCCTCTTGGATTGAACATGTATTTTAACTGTTCAGCTGAATCTTTAATTGCTTATCCCTCCTTCTGATGGATGGTCAGGCAATTCTTTTTTAGTTGTTTTTATATGTAAAGTTTTTCATTGTATCTGTCCGTCGGCTGTTCAATCGTATTTTTCAACTTTCATATTTATTTCTATTCCGGCGGCGCTGAATATGCTTCCAACGGGACATGTTCTCATAGTTAATAGCATTATCTTCTCTAAATCCTCTAAGTTTTCCCTACTTTTTACCTTTACATTTATTATAGCCTTTGAAAAAGGTACCCTAGTTTTCGATGGCAGCGCTTTTACTTCCACTTCTAAATTCTCTATCTCCACTTTTCTCTTTTTGGAGATTAACGTGTAAATTGTGGATATGCATCCAGCTAGTCCCATAACTGCTAATTCTAGTGCGGTGGGCCCCTTATCCTCTCCACCCTTCTCGATTGGCAAATCAATTATTATGCTATGCCCTCTACCATTATCTACTGTTGATGTGAAATTTTTAATTATTTTTGCATGTGCCAATATTTCGGACATTTTTTCACCTTTCTTTACACCATAATCAAGTTGTATATATTTATTGTTGTTCTTCTCCCTTCTAGTTAGTCTTATATTTTGCTTGTTTTAATTTATTATTGATGTATAAATCATTTAGTTTTTGGATGTTGCTGCCAATATTGATGATAGCTAATCTACTTTGCATATTCCCATATTCAAATGGGAATTATTATGATTACATTCCAATATCAATTAATGGTTATCTTAATGATTTTTATAGCAGTCTTCCAATATGTGATGCTGAAATTAAAGTCTTTGCTTCTAAATATTATTCTCTTGAACTTGTTGGAGAAGGAAAGAGTAATGTTGAAGGCTTCTATAATGTATCCTTTACTTTTCCCTCTTGGAAACTTCCATCAACCTTTATTATATTAATATTTCATAAAGATGCTTCCAATAATACGTTTACCCATGTACCTATCCTCAACTTTATATCTATCGATAAAAAGGAGTCTCCATTAATTGTTCAATTAAATTTTACCATATTTCCAGCTGCCACCATACGTTTCGTCGGCCAATTTATACATGTCAATTTCAGCGATCCTGCCAGTAAACTCTCATTTCGAATCCTCATAGATGAAAATTATCCTCTTAAAGATTGTTCGATTTTAAAGTTCGGTGAAGTTAAAGACTATGTTCTAGATCAACTGTTAAACGTCATGGGAATCTCTAAAAATCAAGTTATAGTTCCCGCAGGCTATCCATTCAATATTCTCGTTACCGGCTATTTTGTCGAGAGATTTGAAGTTCCCTGGGGTATCGCCTGGTATGTTCATCGAACAATTATACAGACAAGATATGTTACACTCAGCATTCCAGTTTTCAACTCAAATATTTTGTTGAAATGTGGAACTAATTTAGAGTTGCCTGTTTTGAATGTAACGGCTAATGATTCTTTGAAGACGTTAGAGAAGCTTTACAGTCAAGTTTCTAGAGCTGTTGAGCGAGCATCGTCCGAAGGCTTCTACACTACCTCCCTTAACATTCAAATTGGAAAAGTACATAATTTAATAGATGAAGCTGGCCTGTTAATTTCCCAGGGAAAATTCGTAAATGCCCTTTCACTTTTAAGGGAAAGTTATATAACTCTTCTAAATGTCTCTTCCTATTTGAAATGGTTATATAGGGAAGTCAGTTTATCCGTCAATCTCCTTCTAATATTCTTCTTATTTGGCTCCCTTTTCATGGCTTATATTCTCTCCGAAAAACTCCTATCAAAGTCCATTTTGTCAGCGATATTTTATTCAATTTTCCTTGCAATTCTATCTTTAAGCTATCCTATGGCTCCGAAGTTCAATCTAAATATTATATGGTTTATAATTTCACCTTCATTAATTATCATATTTATAGGTTTATTATCGAATTTTCTATCCCGCTTTAAATCTCTCTCTAAGCTTTATAATATATCCGATCTACTATCACTTTCCAAAAGAAATTTGAGGCGGAGAAAGATAAGAACTCTTGCCTTATTCACATCATTCCTGCTTTTCACTGCAGGCTCTATAGCTTTAACGTCAACATCCTTCGACATTAATCTTCTATCTTCCTCTAAAGACAACAGTTTAGGAATTAAAGGGATAAGTATGGAGAGAAATGTTCCATCACAGTTTATAATAGACTGTTACGGTCCATTAGAAGCTGAAAATAATCCATATGGTCAACCTATTCCAAGCATAATTTTAGATATTTTGAATTCAAGTGGAAATGTCCATAAAATTTCATTTCGAGCTGAAACCCATGCAAGGGTGGTTGAAAAAAGAGATTATGGAAAACTGTTTTCACTGAAGAATAGGAATAAATTTGCCAAAATAGGTGGAATTGTAAGTTTCTCATCGACTGATGATCCAATATATCTTCAACTGCTTAATTGTTTAATTTCTGGAAGTATGCCTACAAATGATAATGATATAGTTGTAAGCGGAAAATTGGCAGATTATTTAAACGTTAACGTTGGTGATGAAGTTCTATTTCATGGTAGAAGATTTAAGATTTCAGGGATTCTGGATGATTGGAAAGTTGAACATATGTATGAGCTTAGTGGAAGACCACTTCTTCCATATAAACTCTTCTTATCTCTTAAAGGTGAAGATGGAAACCCTGACATATATGAGTCGACTGTTTGTGATGCTGCAGAAGTTATATTCGTTTCTTGGAGAGCTGCTATGTCTTTAAAACTTTATCCAACACGAGTGTTCGCTTTCCTGTCCTCTAGTGATGAAGATCTAGTTTCACTTGGAAAAATGATTGCAATGAGAGGTGGAAACATACTGGTAACCGTCTATACTTCCTCCAAGATATATCAGTTTTTACTTTCAAAGCAATTTTCCTTCAGCGGCTGGGCCGCCTTAATTCCAATCGGAATAATCATGTTGAATGCTGCAATCTCTTCAGCGGCATCGCTCTATGAAAGGCGTAGAGAATCCATCATTTTATCCGCTGTTGGCGGCTCCCCCTCAAAATTGTTAACCATATTTCTAAGTGAATCTATGCTTCTAGGATTCTCAGCTGGTTCAACTGGATATATCTTTGGCCTTTCATTATATAGGCTTATGGCGATCACCAGCAATATAGATGTTAGGCCAAAAGTCTCCTTCATATGGGTTCTCCTTTCACTTCTAGTCTCAATTTTCGGAGCAACTTTCGGCTCCCTATTAACGCTCCGTTCCTCCATAATTATTGTTCCATCCAAATTGTGGAGGATTAAAGGTAGAAGGGAGAGCAGTCCTATTGGTGAACTTTTAGTCTTTGATATACCTGTTAAAATATTAATGCAAGATGTTCAGGAATTTTTCAACTTCCTAGTCTCGAATTTGAAGAGTTTCCCCTCAACTTTAGAGGAGCATTTAAGAGTGGTGGAAATTAGAAGGGGAACTTTGGAGATAGGGTCCACATATTCATTGGTCTTCACCTATGATTCAGGTGTAGGATCTACTTCTCGAAATATCAGTCGATGTTTCCTAGAAATTTCAGTGGATAAACCAACATGCAACGTTTCTTTGAAGATTAAAAGTTATGGAGCCGACCCGGAGAAACATGCACTTTACGTTGCAAGGATTATTAGAAGTATCGCTATGAAATGGCGTTAAATCCCTCAAGCTAAAATATAAATCTATGTTCAATCTGTAAATGGTATTGATCAACATGCCACGTAAATTGGAGATTGAAGATCTGGCTAGAATAGTGGTTATTTCAGATCCAAGAATCTCTCCTGACGGAATGAAAATTGCCTTCACCTCTTCGAAGATGGATCTGGAAAGGGATAAGTATGTCAGTAGAATTTGGATTGCAGATTTAAAGGACAATGAAATATATAGTTTAACTAATGGACCTAAAGATTCCAGTCCAAGATGGAGTAGAAGTGGAAGATACATTGCCTTCCTTGGGAAAAGATCGATGAAGGAAGGGGAGAAGGGAAGTGAATTATGGCTGATAAGGATAGATGGCGGAGAGGCAAGGATGATTCTGAAGAGGAAGCTGCCCATCTCGAAATTCTGCTGGCTTCCAGAAGATAAAGAGCTAATCTTTCTA
>QMRB01000057.1 GCA_003649185.1 Thermoproteota archaeon
ATTATGATGTAAATCACCTTACAATCATGCATTTTCAAATTACGAAAATATCACCAACAAATGGACAACTGAGCAGATTTAAATGGTAGCCGGGGGGAGATTCGAACTCCCGTCGACGGGGCCAAAGCCCGTCATGCTTGGCCGCTACACCACCCGGCTCTAAGTATCAACTTAACATCGTAAGGGTAAAAATTTTTTGTGGAAAATTTCAGGAACTTATTTCATAACTCGTTTCCAAGTGCATTTCATCATTAATTAGCATTGTTGAAATTGAACAGTACTTCTCCTTTGAAAGTTTAATTGCCTTTTTAACATTATTCTCCGATACATTTCCATGAACAATATAGGTTAACTTAATTTCAGTATATATTTTCAGCGGATCCTTTCTCCTATAACCTTCAACTTTGATCTCTAATTCTCTAAGATCTTCACGCATTCTTTCCAATATGGAAGCAACATCATAGGCTGTGCATCCAGCCAGGGAGATTAAAAGAAGCTCCATTGGATTTGGACCTAGAGCTTCCTTTGCAACATAATCGGGAGCTTTGAGAATTACTGGAAAGTTCGATTTATCTTTACCTGTGAAGTCTATCTCCTCTACGAGTTTCAGTTCAGCTTCAACCTGTTCACTAATATCAACCTCTAGAGTAAATTTTAGTTTTTGAGAGATCTAATACTTCATATGGAATATTAGCGCCTTTAATATATGGTTCACCCTTCTCAGTTGTAAGTATTACTCCCCCTCTGCCAACCACTATTCCATTAATCATTATTATCTCACCTCTAGCAATACTGAGAAAAGGTTTACATGTAACTGGATCCACTACTGTTATATCTGCATCAGCACCGATGCCAAGATGTCCCTTATCCTCTAAGCCGAGCATTCTTGATGGATTTAGAGATAATTTCACCGCAAGTTCTGAAAGGGATAGAGCTCCAAACTTCACGAGGAGCATACCTTTCTCCACTTGAACATTTCTAGGTATTCCTCCACCATCAGTGCTAATCGCATCAACAATGAAATTGCCGTCAGAATCCTTTGCAGTTGCAAGTATTATTTGGGCTTCAGGATCATTAACCGGAAAACTTAGACCTATATTTGTTCCAGCTTCAAGCCAATACTTTAATCCTTCCTCGCCGGACACTAGGATAACTTCTCCCCCAGCCTCTAATCGAACTTTAGCATAGCCGTCCAGTATCGCCTTCTTTAAACCGTCAAATGTTTGGGGATAGCCACCCATCTTCAAACAGTTCCTTGTAACACCGCTTACGGGAATGTTATTTACACATAAACCGCCAGTTCCATTTATCCTTGCCAAATAGGATTCAGATGCTATGTTACGCTTTCCAGAAAGCTTTTTGAGCGCGGTAAGCGCTTCCTCAACAGGGTCGTCGGTTAAACCTCTACAATAACTGTTCACATGGGCTATATGTAAACCGTTACTTCCAGCAAGGTCTACAGCTTCAATTAGACCGTTAAGGTCGCTGCCAGTTTCAGTGGTGCCTACATGAAAAGCAATGTAGCAACCTTGCCTATTACATTCTTCAATTATGCGGGCAGTTGTCTTAGGAGTGAAAGGTCTATGGCCACCTGTAATTTTAATTCCTATAGCACCTTTCTCACATGCCATGGAGACTGCTTTCTCTATCTCCTCATCGGTTAAAGAGGATTCAGCCTTAGGATAGAAGTGGCGGATATTAGTTACAAATGCTATGTTCAATCCGGCTCCATGATTCTTTAAATTCAGCAATATTTCATCTGAAGGAGCAGCCATATCTAGAGCGGTTACAACACCAGCTTTAGCTAACATTCTATGACCTAGACGCCCAATATGTACATGGGTATCTATCACTCCTGGAAATACTATTTTACCTGAAACATCGACCACCTTGGAGGCTGATCTAACGTCAAGTTCATCGGAAATCTCGGCAATTTTACCTTTCACTACACCTACATCCAGAATTGAATTCAGATTGTTTTTAGGATCTATAACTCTTCCACCCTTTAAAATGAGGTCGAATAGCACCATGAAATCACCAACAATAATGAAAATATACGGGGAATAATATAATTTTAACCCATAGCTGAAAGGAAAATGATAAAAATAGGTAAGAAGAAACACTATAAAATCCGTTCAAATTAGAGGTAAAAGGTTATGGGTGGAGGCAACGGCTTTCTCTACATGGCGAAGAAAGTTATAAGGGGAAACTTTCTAGCTCTCCTTTTAAGTTGGACTGTTTGGAGATTCTCCATGAGAATTTCAGGTCCATATAGATCCCCCTTTATAATACAAGTTTTAGGGGGAACACCCACAATAATAGGTATAATATCCTCCATCAGATCCATTATAAGATTAATTGTATTTATTCCAGGCGGATATTTAGCTGACAGTGTAGGTAGGAAGAGAATAGTTTCAACGATGACATTCTTCATGGCGACAGCATCACTCATCTACGTTTTCGCATTGGATTGGCGATGGGCTTTAGCGGCAACAATATTTCAATCAATATCATCAATATACATGCCTGCTTTAAGGGCGATAACAGCTGATTCACTTCCCCCAGAATATAGAGGTATTGGATTTGCATTGCAAAGCTATCTGCCAAGTCTTCCAGCAATATTTTCACCCATGATAGGAGCCATATTAATAGAAAATTATGGATATGATTTCGGAATAAGATTGGCCTTTGGAATACAATTTATATGTGGAATTGCAGCTGCATTGATAAGGACGATCTTTCTAAAAGAAACTTTAAAGGTGGAGGAAAAGAAGGAAGAGAAATTTAATTTAACAAGAACATTTTCAGAAACGTTTAAAACTTTAATTGAAATACCTCTCCAGTTGAAATGTATCATAATAGCATCCATAATAGGAGATTTAGGGATGAATGTGGTCGATCAATATAGAATACTATACGCAACGAACATTAAAGGATTGGAGGTTTTCTCTTGGGGAACAATATTAACCATAACGAACGGAGTAACCATAGTTATAGGGTTAATTACGGGAATGCTGCTAGACAAATATGGAAAGAGGAAAATATCAATATTAACTGGAATAATATTCACCATTTCAACTATACTCTTTATAAATGCCGAAAACTTCGAAACATTTCTACTCGCAATGATAATGATAAGTTTATCAAGATTCGGAGTCTCCTCGGGGCTTAGAGCGCTGCAAGCGGATCTCACTCCAAGAGAGAAAAGGGGAAAAGTGAACGCTGCAGGAATGATGATAAGCCAACTTATAATCATTCCGTTAGCGTATATTGCAGGGGTAGGCTATGAGATGAATCCGATAACCCCTTTCATAATGGATTTAATCTTTGCATCTATAACTGTAACATTACTTATAACAGTAATAAGAGAGCCGAAGAAAAGATATTATTAAGTTATTTTACTGCTTCCTTAATTTTATCTAATAGAAGATTCGGTGGAATAGCACCTAAAACTTCAAACCTATCATTGATAACCGTTTTAGGTACAGCTGAAACAGAATATTTTAAGGCAAGCTGGGGATATAGAGCAGCATCTATCATTTCAGCTCTAATTTTAGGATTCACCATGGCGAATGCATGGGCAAACTTAACTGCTATTGGACAGTATGGACAAGAGAGGGTGACGAAGACTTTTAAATGAACATTTCTCTCAATATTGAGCAAGTCATCTATAATGTTTTGGGGAAGGTCTGGAATGGGCTTGGAGGCGTTGACAAGATCCTCCAAGAAAGAAGTGAACTCGTAGCCTAAAGGCACACCTAAAAATCTAATGCCATCAGGATTTTTATGGGAGACCACTATGAAAGTTGGAACATAGATAATATCATATTTATGAAAGACTTCTTTAGAATCCTCGGAGATGTATTTTTCAACCTTTAATTTATCGCTGATCTCCAATAAATCGTCGACAAGATTCTCAGCCTCCCTGCAACCAGTACATTTGAAACGCTGAGAAAATAGAAGTATTTTAACTTCACTTTCCATTTGCTTAAGGAAATCTTTAATTATTTTGGCATCCTCCTCCGAGATAAGCTTCAACTTCAACACCACAAGTAAAATTGTGAAATCCATTATTAATTTAATGCTTTTCAAAATGAAAATTTTAAACTCATATAAGTTAAATAGCATTCAAAGTAAAGTATTCCAAGGTGAATCAAATTCAAGGAAAATAGGAAAGGCTAAACTGAAGGGAGGATCACCATGAAATATATTATTGGAATTGACGGTGGAGGAAGCAAAACGGAAGCTGTTTCAACCACATTGAAAGGTAAACTGATAAAAACAGGTAGAGGAGGAAGCATCAATATAAATATAGTTGGAGTGGAGGAAGCCTATGAAAATTTAAGAAGAGTTATAGAAAAAGTAAAGTTAAATGGGAAAGCCGAGATCTGCGTTTTAGGTGCTGCAGGAGTAGAGAAAAGAGAGAATATGAAGCATCTTTACGAGAAATGTATGGAGCTCGATTTCTCTGAAAAACTGATAATAACATCAGATGCAAAAATAGCTTTAGAATCCATATTAGACGGAGAGAAGATAATAGTAATATCTGGGACGGGATCAATAGCATTAGCTGAAGATAAAAGTGGAGAAACAATTAGAGCAGGAGGATGGGGTTACATACTTGACGATGAGGGAAGCGGTTTCTGGATAGGATTGAAAGCATTAAGAGAAGTGCTAAGAGAATATGATGGAAGAAGTGAAAGATCAAAGTTAACACCATTAATATTAGAAAAATATGGTTTGAATGAGGCAAAACTTTTAGTAGATATATTTTATAGTGGAAAATTGAAAGTTCAAAATATAGCTAATATAACAAAGCTTGTGGCTGAAGCTGAAGAGATGGGAGATGAAAAAGCACATAGAATATTCCTGGAGGCGGGAAGAAATCTAGCTGAAATGGCATTGGCAATTATAAGAAAAGTAAATTGGAGAAAACCGAAAATATACTGTTTCGGAGGAGTATTCAACGCCACAGATACGATACTCCAAGCAATGAGAAAGGAGATAATTAAAGTGAAGCCAGAAGCAAAAGTGGAAAAATCGAATATAAAGCCTATAGCAGGAACCGTAATATTGGCATTAAAAAAGCTTAGAGTAAAAATAAACAGGGAGATCTATCAAAACATTCTACAGTGGAGCCGTGTAGAAAATGGAAGATAAAGAAACATTCAAGGAGTTAAGTGGAACCGTTACGGAAAAAGAAAATCCTAAATCGAGAAATATAAGCCAACTGGCAACAATAGAAATATTGAGAATAATAAATTCCGAAGACAAGAAAGTTGCATATGCAGTGGAAAGAGAAATTGAAAAGATAGCTGAAGCCGTGGAAACAATATTGGAAGCTGTGAAGAAAGGAGGAAGATGGATATATGTTGGAGCAGGAACAAGCGGTAGATTGGGAATAATAGATGCTGCAGAGCTTTTACCCACATTTAAAGTAGGACCTGAAATGGTGGAGGCTATAATTGCAGGTGGACCTGGAGCCGTCTTCAGACCTATAGAAAAAGCGGAAGACGACGAAGAGATGGCTATAAGGGAATTGAAAGCGAGAAGAATAGATGGAAGAGATGTTGTTATAGGAATCTCGGCAAGTGGAAGAACACCCTACGTTGTATCAGCCCTAAAATATGCAAAGAGAATGGGAGCAAAAACTATAGCAATAACAAGTAACAGAACCAGCAGAATTACAAAATACGCGGACATAGTAATAGCACCTGAAACCGGCCCCGAAGTGATAACCGGATCGACACGGATGAAAGCTGCAACCGCACAGAAAATGATTCTCACAATGCTAAGTACAACTGTAATGATCAAAATGGGAAGGGTTAAAGGAAACCTAATGATAACATTGGAGCCGGTAAGCCGAAAATTAATGGAGAGAGCTAAAATGATAATAATGAGGGAGACTGGAAAAAACTATGAGGAAGC
>QMRB01000058.1 GCA_003649185.1 Thermoproteota archaeon
AAGCTTTATAACTTCTAAAGCCTTTTCACCGTCGGCTCCAAAGGCATCTCTAAGACTTTTGGAACATTAATCTTATTTCATCACCTTCAACAATAAGATCTAAATGTGAACCTTCATATATATATCGAGTTTTTCTTCTAACTTCGACTGGAATTACAATTAAACTCTTCCTATGAACTTTAACCCTAATCCTATCCATAGAAGATGCCATACAATTAAGACGTTAAACATTTCATCATGTTTCATTCAGTTTATAAAGCCATTTAAAATCTATCTTAGAGAAATAGTTAGATTGAATTGTTCGGTGAAATGTAAATGATTTTCATGTTGCAATTCCTTCTCTTTTGAGGATGCTTCTGGCAACTATTATGCCGGTTGCAGCCGCTGTAACTAAGCCTCTTGAGAGGCCTGCACCATCTCCAGCTACATATAATTTGGGGATTGGTGTTTCTAGATTTTTATTGGTTTCTATCTTGTTTGCTGAGAATTTTACTTCTGGAGCATAGAGAAGGGTTGATGAGCTTGCTACACCTGGAATTATTTTATCTAATATATCTAGGCCTTCAATTATGTCGGTGAGTATTCTGTGTGGTAATACCATGGCGATGTCTCCTGGAGTTACAGAGGTTAACGTTGGTTTTACATGGCTGTGGGTTATTCTTCTCCATGTGGATCGTCGACCTAACCGTAGATCACCTAGCCTTTGGATTATGGGTTTTCCTCCACCTAGAATTGTAGCTATTCTCGTTATTGATTGACCATATGCAGTTGTATCTTCTATGGGTTCTGTTAGAGAAATTCTCACGAGGAATGCGAAATTCGTGTTGGGGGATTGCTTCTCAACCATTGAATGTCCATTTACACCTACAAAGTTGTCGTAGAGTTCTTGTACTACGAAGCCGCGATGATTTACGCAGAAAGTTCTTACGAAATCGTCGTAGGTTTTCGTGTATATGTGGAATTTTGGGTCGCGGTTGACTTTAATTATCGGTTCCATAACCACTGCTGGCACTTCAACTCTAACACCTATATCTATGGGTTCATGTTTAGTTGGAATTTTAAGCCTTCTTGCTTCTTGAGCCAACCATTCAGCGCCAACTCTTCCAGGAGCTGCAATAATATATTCTGCTTCCAGCTCTCTTCCATCTTCTAGGAGTATTGATCCTCTATTTATATGGGCTACCTTAGTGTTCAATAGGAAAGTTACACCCTTAGTTTCTAAATCTCTTTTAAAATTCTTTATTATTTGGGGAGCTTTATCTGAACCTATATGTCTTTGAGGTATTGGTATGAACTTTGCACCTGCAGCTGCAGCTTTCCTCTCCAATTCTTCAACAATCTCCCCATCAGCATGATAAATCTTCTTTGGAGCACCATATTTTAGAAAGACGGAGTCCACATAATTTACAAGTTTCCATGCCTCCTCTTCAGATCCTGTCAGTTTAATTAGATTTCCCCCTATATCGGGCCTTAAATTCAGTAGGCCGCTTGAAAGGGTGCCTGCACCCCCAACACCCGACATTATGTTGCATGGTGTACATTTCTTGCAGTAGGAGTACTGCTTGGCTGGACATATTCTCTGATCTACATCTTTTCCTTGGTCGATTATTAAGATTGACAGTCTACTTTTATATGCTAGTTCGTGGGCTGCAAAGAGCCCTGCTGGACCTGCACCTATTATGATTACATCCGGTTTCAAGAAACCACCATTCCATTAAGATTGAATTATCAATATAAAAGGATGCTGTTTCATAGATTTTTCAATAAGGAAAGTGTTCCTAGGAAGGTTCCATCTAAAAGATAGATCTCAGTGGAGTTTGGATCGATTATGTTTCTAGTTAATACCGGTCCGAGCAGGGAGGAAGATCTTAACCTGTTTATCGGTATTCCAGATAGATTTCTGTTGAAGGCTGGCATAACTATGATTCTTGAAGTTTGGGGATTTAGACCAAATATTTCATTGAATTTTTTAATTGGAGATTTAACTTTTCCACCTTTAATGATTCTTCTATATTTCAAGTAGTTTTCTATTAGATTTTCAGTTGAAACATCTATTTTTATCCAGACTGGTTCTATCAGCTTGAAACCCATTTGATCTTTTAATTCTATCATGGGATGTATATGTCCCATTACCAGAGTCTCTGATTCGAAAAGTTTAGGGGAAGGCCATGCATGTCCATGTATAAGTCCTATACTTTTATTGTTGAGCAGTTTAAGGAGCAATCCTCTCGAGGAGTGTAGGGTTACCTTTCTAGGTGTTAGTGCTTCGAGATTTCCGTCATGATTGCCTATTATAATTTCAATATCTATATTCATAGCCAATAGTTGTGATAGAAATTCGGGAATATCATGCCATTCTGCAAGGGAGATCTGTGTAACGTTATGTTTTAAATCGCCTAGAAAGATTAATCGTGAAGGATTATATGAAATTATTAGATTTTTCAGTTCCTTCAGAAATTTGCTCATTTGAGATGGAATATTTATGCCTTTTGAGGATAGTTCGATTTCGAATCCTAAATGTAGATCTGCAACTACAAGGGCGGAAGATCCGTCTTCAAGTTTCAGCAGAAGAGCTGGAGTTTCAGGTAGAGGATAGATCATAAAACCTCATCGTTAACTTAATTAAAACTGTGTTTTATTATTTTCTTGAGAATGGAGAATTTCTTGGAGGCTTTATATAGGGAGATTTCTACGGGATGCAACTTCACTTCATCTCATAGAGAACTACTTCTAAAACGTTATGGGGATCGTTATTTGAGAGCCTTGGAACTGGTTGAAAATGGAAAGGTTAAAAAATATGTTTTCAATCCGAGCGGCATTGAGAGATGGACTGTTGAGGGTAGAAGCGGTGTTTATCTAGTTATTCCCAGAATGTTCTGTCAATGTAACGATTTCTATATATCAGTGGTTATGAAGGGGAGGGTTGATGCATGTTACCATTTAATAGCACAATTCATCGCTGAAGCAGATAACAATTATGTGGAGGAAATTTTAAGTGATGGTGAATATGTGGAGTTTATGAGGAAGTTTAGATATTTGTAGATTTAGACTTCTCTCTTTCTTTTAACGTATCCTCTTATCTCCGTCTTCTCCACTTTGCCGTCTCTTATCCATATTATCCGATTACTTACTTCAACTATTTTATAGTCATGGGTTGCACAGAAAATTGTGATACCTTGTTCTTCATTCATTTTTTTAAGGAGTGTAATTATTTCTAGACCTGTGTTTAGGTCTAGGTTTCCTGTCGGCTCGTCGGCGAGAATTATTGAGGGATTGTTGGCTAATGCTCTTGCTATAGCCACTCTCTGTTGTTGTCCTCCTGAAAGCTCTGAGGGTTTATGGTTTAATCTGTCGCCTAATCCAACCATTTCAAGCAGTTTTCTAGCTTTTTCCATGCGTATTTTTTTAGGAGTTCCTGCAAATATCATAGGTAATGTGACATTTTCAATGGCGGTTAGAACGGGAATCAAGTTGAATGTTTGGAAGATATAGCCGATTTTTCTGCATCTCAGCCATGCAAGCTCATATGCATCTAACTTTGATATATCGATGTTATCTATGAAGACTTTGCCTCTGGTAGGTTTATCCAAGCCGCCGATCATGTTGAATAGAGTGGTCTTGCCAGCACCTGACGGACCCATAATTGAAAGATATTCGCCTCTGAAGATCTGTAAATTTATTCCGTCGAGAGCTTTGATCATTGTACCTCCAAGTGTATAATATTTCGCTAAATCTATGGTTTCTACTGCATAATCGGATGACATGGTTACACCTCGAAACGTAATGCATCTACAGGGTTTATCTTTGAAGCATGATATGCAGGATATATGGTTGCAATTAGGCTGATTAATAGAGCTACAGCAAAGGATAAACTCATAACATATAGGTAATTCTGTAGAGGGAGAAGTGTTCCTATTTGGAGAAGGATCATAGGCATAGTTGTGATGAAGGCTATTGAGAATCCTAGTAGTCCACCTATAAAGCCTATTACAAGTGCTTCGAATATGAATAATTGCAGTATTAGGGAATCTTTTGCACCGAGACATTTCATAGTGCCTATCTCTTTATATCTCTCAGTTACAGAGATGAGCATAGAGTTAAAAATGGTTATTACACAGACGGTAAGGGATATTATGGTTACCCATATTTGATAATCATTTAAATTTAACGGTTTGAAAACGTTGCCAGTAGTTTTTGGAGTGTAGGAGTAGCTGAGCATCATCATAGATGAAACTAAAGCCACTCCCAAAAAGACATTGCCAATGGTTAATAGGATTCTGGATCTTCTTTTCCTCATATTTTCGAGAACTATATGTAATAGATCTTTTAGTGAAAGTTTTGCGAAAGCGCTTTCCATTAAACCACCATCCATATACATAAAAATTTAATATTTAAAGATGAATTTAAGGTATGTGGTGGTGACATGAACTTTGAACTATTGTTGAACATGCTTACAGCCATGTCTATAGTGGCGCTGATAATTTCGATAGCATATCAGATTGTCGAGAGGAAAGCAGCCAAACAGTGATGAATATAATTGGTTAGAAAGTTTAATTAATTTGTATTTTTAAATCCATTTTGAATCAGTTGTTAAGGTGATGGATGAGAATGGGAAAAAAGTATAGGAAGAAGTTGCCGGTTAGGCCGCCTAAGAAAATTCCTTCAATATTTCCCTGTCCAAACTGCGGGAAGAAAGCTGTGAAAGTTTTTTATGATAGAGGGGAAGGTGAAGCTGTAGTTTCATGTGGGAATTGTAAAATTTATGTGAAGATTAAGGTGCCCCCGATATTTTCAGCTGTCGATATATATGGAAGATTTGTAGATTTATTTTATGAGGGAAAGGTTGAAACAGGGAGTGGAACTGTTGAAAACGCTCAGAATAGGCAGAGTTGAAAAATATCTAATTGAAAATATTGAGGAGAAAGGGGCAATACATATAACTTTACTTGACCCCGACAAGGATAATTTGAACCTAGTTAATAGGGCTGTTGAAGCAGAGAAGGCGGGAACTTCAGCAATAATGGTTGGAGGATCTATAGGAGTTTCGGAGAGTATACTTGACGATGTGATAATTTCACTTAAAGAAAAAGTTGAAATTCCAATAATCTTATTTCCGGGAAATATTTCAGGTGTAAGTAGACATGCTGACGCCATATGGTTTATGTCTTTATTAAATTCGGCAACCACATATTATTTGGTAGATGCACAAGCGCAGGGATCATTAATAATCAAAAAATACGGTATTGAAGCTATTCCAATGGGTTACATTATAGTGGGGGAGGGAGAGGCGGCAGGGTTTATTGGGCAGGCAAGAATCATACCATATACACATCCAGAGCTGGCCGCAATATATGCTTTGGCAGGAGAACTGTTAGGTATGCGATTCATATATCTTGAGGCAGGTTCAGGAGCAAAGCAACCTGTACCTGAAAGTATGGTTAGAACTGTTAGGAGAACTATCTCGACATATCTGATAGTTGGAGGAGGAATTAAAACTGCTGAGCAGGCTAAAAGGATAGTTAGGTCGGGGGCAAACATAATAGTTACAGGAACTGTTGTAGAAGAGGAGAATGTGGAAAGGAGAATCGGAGAGATTGTCAGGGCTGTTGAAGAGGGTGTTAATTGAACAGTGCTTCCAAAATTAGACGAGAACTTTTAAGGAAGACTTTACATATATTTGGTGTTTCAATCTATCTAACATATTTGAAATTTGGAGTTGAAGGTTCATTCTTGTATCTACTGGTCTGTTTCTCAATCTCATTGTTATTTGAGATTATTAGATTAAAGGCTTATAGATACTTCCCATTCAAATTTATAATTAGAGAGGTTGTAAGAGATGAGGAACGTTGGAAATTTGGAGCACATATATACTTTTTCATCGGTTCCATTTTAGCGTTTATAATATCTTTTTTCAAT
>QMRB01000059.1 GCA_003649185.1 Thermoproteota archaeon
GTATATAATTTCTTCATGAATTGGAACTTTTATAACTCTTGTCGCCGGTGCAGCAAGAACCCTATAAAGGGTGTTGTAAGTCTAATTTCATGATTTTATTTGTGGAAGTTCCTGAATCTGAAAAATAACCATCTAAAAATGAATTATTAGTCATAGTTAACATGCTTAAAACTATGATTGTGGGAGTGTAGATTTGGGAGAAGCGTTCTTTGTTCGGATCGATGGTCAACTCTTATCTTTAGGAAGCTGTTAACATTGTATGTGCCTGCAAAGACTCTATCGCCAACTTTTTTATCAACCGGTATTGATTCCCTTGTGAGAAGAGATTCGTCAACTGCAGATGATCCTTCAATTACCGTGCCATCTAAGGGTATTTCATCTCCAGGCCTTATAATGATAATTTCGCCTTTTGCGAACATTTTCAACATCAACTTCAACTTCCAATCCATTTCTAATTACGTTGGCTTTGATCGGCTGTTTCTCCATGAGCATTTCAATACTTCTTCTAGCGTTATCTGAAGCATATTCTTCTAGGAAGTTTGCTATGCTAAATAGGAAGATGACTACTCCTCCTTCCGCATATTCACCTATAATTAATGCGCCTAAAGCTGTTATGAATACTAAAAATTCGATATAAATTCTTCTCTTGTAAAAAAGTTTTCTTAAACCATCGATGATTATTTTTCTTCCACAAAGCAGTATAACTGAAATGAAAAGTAGTAATGAAAGTATATTGTTAAAATTTGTCCAGGTAAAATATAAGCCTAAAATTAGAAGTATGCCTCCAAGTAGGGTTTGCACTATGAAGGGCTTATAATTTGATTTCCCTTTGACTATATCTTTTAAATTGATGCTGCAAGCTTCACATTCATCTGTATGGGGCAAAACTTTCCACCTTAAAGCAACTATACAAAGTAAAGTATTTAAATACCTGCTATCCATAAGTATAGTGAAGTGAAATCCAGTTCCAATGAGAATATATGCTTCTGCCCTTTGTATGGTATATTAGATGTTATAGCAAGAAAGTGGGCTTTACTGATAATTGCTATATTGGGAAATGAGGGATGTAAAGGATTCAATGAACTTTACAAAGAGTTGAAGGGTATAAGTCCTAGAACATTATCTAAAAATTTGAAGGAACTTGCAAAGCATAAGCTGCTGATAAGAAAGATTGTATCTTCGAATCCTCCCAGAGTGAAATACTGTTTATCTGATGACGGCTGGAAACTAAGAGAAAGTTTAATACCGCTTTTAATTTGGGTTTCGGAGAGGAATGGACATTCAGCTGAATGGTGTCCCATCAAAATGAAAGCTAAACATAAAATATAATAGTGTTTAATGATTATTTTGTGGAAGTGTTATGGTTATGTCTGGTTACAACCCTTTCGCCTTCAATTTTTTCGGATTGTTTTTAGGTCCAATTGGACTGCTAATATTAATTGTCTTATTATTTTTGGTTGGAGGTTTAATAATTCTTTTGATAGGTGCAGCCATATTCTTTTTGCCAGCTTTAATTGTTGCAGCCATTGTGTGGTTTATATCGGGCAGTAGATTCCTTGCAGGCATTGCTTTTCTAATTATAGCTTTGCTGGCATTTCTAAAAAAGTATGGGTTTTTCAGTTTATTTTAAATATTCAATTAAAATTTATACTCATCTATATGTTCCTGTCGAATTCACCCTTTCTCTTTAAGCTTCTAACATGTATTTTGAAATAGTTATGGCTTTCTCTCTCATCTTCCTTTATATTGTGGCTTTCTTTTCTCTAGGAAGGCTTTTATCCCTTCCTTGAGATCTTCTGTTGCAAATAGATTTGAGAACTTTTCAATTTCGATTTGACACCCCATCTTCAATGGAGTTTCAAATGCTAATTTTATAAGCTTTTTAATTTCTTTTAATGCTAGCGGAGCGTTTTTCACTAAGCTTTCCGCCATTCTGATGGTTTCTTCGTCTAATGTTTCATCAGTTGTAATGGTGTTTATAATTCCAAGTTTCAATGCTTCTTCAGCATTTATTCTTCTCCCAGTTAATAGGATTTCATTTGCTTTTTTTAATCCTATTATTCTAGGTAGTCTTTGGGTTGCTCCCCATCCAGGTATTAACCCTAATGTTGGCTCTGGACTTCCAAATGTGGCATTGTTTGAAGCAATGATTATGTCACATGCAAGCGCCAGTTCGAATCCTCCTCCAAGTGCATATCCTTTTACTTTTGCAATGTATATTTTGCCTGACTCTTCTATAAGGTTCATTATTTTGTGTCCGATTTCAGAGATTTTTTTCGCCTTCCTTACATCTGCTTTTGAAAATTCTTTAAGATCTGCTCCTACACTGAACGCTTTTTCTAAACCTTCTATTATCACTACTCTTATTTCATCGTTTTTCTCTATATTCGAAATGGTTTTATATAGTGCATTTAGCATCCTTAAGTTTAGAATGTTTAATGGTGGATTGTTCAATTTTATTGTTGCAATTCCATCTTTTTCGCTGTATATTATACTTCGTTCTTCCATTTCATTTTCCTCCATAAGTGTAGAAGCCTTTTCCAGTTTTTCTTCCAAGTAAGCCGGCTCTAACCATCTTTTTTAGAAGTGGGCATGGTCTATATTTTGGGTCTCCCATTTCTTTATATAGGGTTTCCATAATTGCTAAGACGACATCCAACCCTATGAAATCTGCTAATTCCAATGGTCCCATAGGATGATTTAATCCCAATTTGCATGCTGTGTCTATATCTTTTGGTGAAGATACTCCTTCCAGCACTAGCTGTATAGCTTCATTTATAAATGGAATTACAAGTCTGTTAACTATGAATCCTGGAGCTTCATTTACATTTACAGGGGTTTTTCCTATTTTCTCCGCTAATTTAACTGTAAGTTTATGTGTTTCGTCACTTGTCTTAGCTCCCCTTATAATTTCTACAAGTTTCATGATTGGTGCTGGATTGAAGAAGTGCATTCCAATAACTTTTTCTGGTCTTTTAGTTGCTGATGCCAATTCAGTTATGCTTAGAGATGAAGTGTTGGATGCTAATATTACTTGGCTTCTTGAATATTTATCCAATTCTTCAAACACTTTCTTTTTAACCTCTAAATTTTCGATTACTGCTTCAATTATGAAGTCTGCTTTTGATGCCATTTCTTCTAAGGATAGTGTCGTTTTTATTTGGCTAACTATTTTTTCAGCTTCTTCTCTGCTTATTTTTCCTTTCTCCACTTTTCTCATTATGAATTTTCTAATTGTTTTCAATGCGTTCTCTAGTATTTCCGTCTTTATATCGCATAATATTACTGTGTATCCGGATTCTGCGAAAACTTGTGCTATACCTTTTCCCATGGTTCCTGCTCCAACTATTCCGATGGTCGTTATTTCTTCTAGATTCATTTTTATTCCTCCAATCTTAACTTGGATTTTTTCTCACTAAAAGTTTAACTGTTATTTTGGGCTGGATTTGTTCGTTGCTGAACGATTATTTTAAAATTTGGAATAATGGAGATTATTGCAATTCGAAGTTTTATTGATTTATTCATGTAATTTTGTAGCGGATTTTATAGATTTATGTTTTGAAGATTAATGGTCGTAGAGAATTTTATTCTTCTTATTCCATTATTTGTCAAGTAGATTTATGATTTAATTTTACTTCGACAATTAACTTTTAATTTGTTGACTTCAATTTTTCACCATATATTTTGAAGTATTTTTCTTTGTGAAGTGTTTCGGGAGTTGTGCATATGAGTGGAAATCTTACAAATAGATCTATTATGAGTGCAAATATAAATGGTGCTTGAGCTCCGAAATATGACCAAAGTATACCTCCGAGAGTTGCACTTGGTATTCTTATGAGGCTTCCTATTAATCCTTTAACACCGGACCATTTACCTCTATCCTCTTCTGGTACAAGTTCAAGTGAGAGTGTTTGCCATAGTGGGACTGTTGAGAAGAATATTCCTCTAAGGGTCCAAGATAACACTAGGAACCAGGGGTTTGGTGCTAGTAGAAATATGATTAACGATATATAAAATGTCGGCCTGAATAGGGTTAGTATTTTGACTCTTCCATATTTGTCTCCTAATCTTCCTATGGGTATTGTCGATAGAAGTGATGTTACATTTAACGCTGTTCCCATACTTCCAATTATCCATTGATCTGCACCTTTATATTCAACTGCATATATCATGTAGTATGGTCCTGTTACTCCCCAAACATATCCGCCTAATGCTTCTAGAAATATGAATTTCTGCAGCCATCTCCTTCCCTTTATAAGTTGGAACATTTGTTTAAGATTTTCTTTAAGTTTTACTCTTTCACCGTTAGATGGCTTTATATCTTTTAGAAAGATTATTACTATTGGTGATAGGGCTGCAAGGCCTATTGCTTGAATTAAATATAGAGGTTTAATTCCTTGAAGAGTTATTCCTCCAAACCTGTCTACTATGTATGCGGCTACCATTGGAGATATAAATGAAACTATTGTTGACGTCATGTTTATTATGCTGAATCCAGTGGCTCGACTTCTTCTTCTAAGAGAATTTGCAATATAGAGGTTTTCAACCAGTCCAACTATGTTGAGGGAAAGGAAGCCGAGAACTGCACCTATAGTTAATATTTGCCAATTCCAAGCCATATAGTATAGTGTAGGGCTAAGCATTTCTATGATTATTGCTACTAGCAATGCTTTCTTTAAACTTATATTGTCGGCTAGAAAACCTAATATTGGGGAAACTATAGCTGACGCTGCATCTCCTAAACTTCTAATGATACCTATGCTTAGCTCATTTAGACCTAGCGTTTTCATGTAAAGTGAATTATACTGCATGGATATATTGTTGAACAGTGAAGCATATGTCCTTCTAACCGCAAGTATTATGTAATTTTTACTTTGTTCTCTGAAGAACCGTTTTACATTTTCAATCAATGTTATGTCCTCTCCCCATACTTTAAATAATGGAGATTGTTAAAAATGGGAGAATTTATCTTTTATATTTTCCGATATATTGTCTTCAATTTCATCTAACTTTTGTTCCAGGCGGAACTTCTTCTTTAACGGTTAACCATATGGGTTTTCCATGATGGTCGGCTGCTAGAAGCATACCTTCACTTTCTATTCCTGCTATTCTCTTCGGTTCAAGATTTGCTACGATTACGAATAATTTGTTTACGAAGTATTCTGGTGGATAGTATTGGGCTCCACCTGCAATCACAGTTCTTACGTCGTCTTCACCCAGTTTAACGGTTAATTTCAGTAGTTTTTTTCTTCCAGGAATTCGCTCGGCTTTTAAAACTTTGCATATTCTTAGATCTAACTTTTGGAAATCGTTAAATGATATCTGTGTCATCTTATCACCTGGCATTACTTAAAATTTTAACTCCTTAAAAATTGATCGTCTCCAAAAAATGGGAGGGTGTAATGCTTATATTTTTATAATTTCTCCTTCTCTTAGCTGTATTGTCTTTATTTCCGGTAGATTTTCCTTTACAAGTTTAATGAATGTTTTATGTTGACTTTCAGAACCGTGGAATGGAAGAGCTACTTTAGGTTTTAAATCGTTCACCATTTTATATGCATCTTCAGGGCTTGCTGTTGGGGAGGGTGAACCTGTCGGAACAAATGCTATATCTGAAGTGTACTCTGTTAGAGGGACATAGGCGGAGTCTCCTCCATGAAAGATGGATAGATCATCCGTTTTAACTAGATATAGGGTTATGGGTCCTCTGTGTATTCCCTTTATACCTGTAACTTTGAAGTTTGCTATTTCTATGCTTTTTCCATATTCGGCTTTGAATATTTTTTCTTTTGGA
>QMRB01000060.1 GCA_003649185.1 Thermoproteota archaeon
AGTTCCCCTCGAGGTTCGATGATTGATAACATGGCTATTAAGTTTAAGGTTGTTGAGTCTGGCTTTATTTTACCAATTACTTCTCCACAAATAGTAGGTTTATCTTAGTTAAAAATTCATTTTTGGATAGTTTATAAAACCCCTACCCACATTTCTTTCAATTCCCTTTATAGGGTTCTTGCTGCACCGGCGACAAGAGTTATAAAAGTTCCAATTCATGAAGAAATTATATACAATTTTTCGGTAGTGTTGAGTGTACTCTGCGATAGGGAGTTTATTTCGAGAAATACTCTTATCTCCCTTATCATTATTTATGATAACTCAACTTCAAGTCAATAAAATCATATTAAACACTTCAATCCAAGTGCGAACATTTTAAAAGAAGAGGGGAGGAGAAAATACAGCTTTCAACAGAGTTTGATTTAAATTAAATTATTTGAATTTATTTAAATGGTGTGAACTGATGGATTTAGCATTGAAAAGCTATCCAAAACACTTCAAGAAGAAGTAGACAGAACATATAAACTGTAATAAGCATATTATTCTAACTTTTCAAGCTTAGATTTCGCATCTTTCAATTCTTGATGGATATACCGTGAAGTTGTAGCCAAACTGGCGTGTCTAGCAAGAAACTTTGTTAGAAGAGGATCCTTTGTCTTTTTTAGGATCATGGTTACAAAGGTGTGTCTTAGAGTGTGGAGTGTTATTCTTCCTTTTATTCCAGCTCTCATAGCAGCCTTTCTAATAAATCTCTCATAAGTTCTCTTCGAGTATTGGTTTAATTCGTCTATGCTTCTATGTTTTAAGACTTCTATGGCTTCCCTTAATAATGGTACCGTTTCTATTCGATCAGTTTTCACATTGAATACCCGCATAGTTTTATTTTCAAGATCAATATCTCCACGTGATAGTATTAGAAATTCGCTTATCCGTAAACCAGTGTAGGCTAGAAATTTTAATGCGTCGGCCTTAACTGGATCCATTTGATATGCAGTTTCCAGCAGTCTGTTCAATTCTTCTTCATTTAATGCTTTTATCTCGCCTTCAGCATTTTTAACTCTGAAATCTATGAATGGATTAAAATCAGCCTTTCCAGCCTTAATTAAAAAATTATAGAAGTGTTTTAGAACTGTGATCTCGTATTTAAGTGAGCTCGGCTTCTTCCTAACACGTTCCATATTAACAAACTTCAATGCAACATTGAAATCCACTTTTCCAGGAGGAATCTTACTTTTAACCATGAACCGTGCAAATCTGCTAAGCGTATAAGCTCTATTCTGAATTTGAACCCTACTATAATTCCTGCTTAAAAGCCAATCCACATAACCCCTAATACATTCCCGCCACAACACACGTAAATCCTCAAAACCCATGCACACTTCCCCACAAAATAGAATAAAGAGTGTTACAGGTATTATCACGGTGGCTCATATAAGTCAAGAAAAATCTAGGTGTTTCGACATTTTGTTTCGACATTTGATGTTGAAACAGCTTTCTACATCAGTGGCTCATATAAGTTAAAAAACGTCAGGTTGAGGTTATATATGTTGTTCCATCATCTTCAATTCAAGATTCATGTTCAATCCCCCTTGAACATGAAATGTTCAACCCCATTGAACATCCCAATAAGTAGAGAAAAACGTTGAAAACCAAGTTCATTGCATCAAATTAGCTTTTACAGTTTTACTAACGCCTGCTTCAACTAATCTTGAAATTAGATTTCTCATGTGGACACCCTTGTCAACATAAAATGTGGACATAGCGTCCACATCCCAATAAGTAGAGAAAAATGTTGGAAACCAAGCTCATCACGCCAAATTCCTCTATAAGGCTGAGTTGATGTTGCAACCTTTTGCAACATCATAATGTTGCAACCTCCCAAATTTTTCTGCAACATCGCCATGTTGCCTTCAACTTGAACCTGCAACATAAACTGCAACACATTTTCAACATCACGGCAAATAAAGAAGAATTTTAAGATCCTACTTCCAAATAGCAAATTCATCTAGACAGAAAGGCATCTTAAATTTTCATCAGCGCTTTTTAAGGCAAGATCATGATCCAAAATCATGTTAAAGAGTAATAGTTTATTCTTAAGGCTACTATTCTCCTTCCACCATTACAATATCCTCCCTCCTCTTTTTCTCTCTATTATATGGGGTGAAAATGTGAAATCTATAGACGAGTTTAAGAAAATTAAGAGGTGCAATCTAGATCTTTGTCTATTAAAGGTGGGAAGAGTTTCATCCAATTCCAACTGGCTATTAATATATCTTCCAAGAGCGGCGATTGAGATTCTAAAATTGAAAAAGGGCACTAAGGTGCTAATGCTAATCGATACAAAAAACAAGAGCCTAATAATCAGGCCGTTCAGCACACTTAAGGAGGTAGAAGAGAAATGAAGGAAGCTAAAACTGAAAGAAAGATTATACCTGTACCAGTAAAACTGCTGGATCAATGGGAGAAGAAGTTGAAGGAGATTCTCATGGAGCTTAGAAAACTGTAAAATTTTGAAGAAAAAGGAGGGAGGAAAAGTGAAGTCTGATAATGGTAAGGGTGATTTGAAATTTAAATCTAACGCAGACTTCGAAAAGATGAAGCTTAAAGCATTTATTGAAGCCTACAAGCAGATTCGCAGCATCATAGATCAACGTATAATGGAAATGGAGAAAGCATTGAACAAACAAAACATGAAAACCATTGAATACCCCTTTAATCCTCCAATAAGCATTGAGGATAGAAAAGTAAAATGGATGGAAGCGAAAATTCTTGAACCACATAGAAAACATGGTTTAAAGTGGAGATTTAAATTTACAGTTGGAACAGATCTCGCTGAGAAACTGCAGCTTACAGTTCCCTACAATTTTGAGGAGAAAAATCTCGAAGAGATAAAGCGGATTGTCAAATGGATAAATAAAATTTCTAAGAAGGAGAAGAAGAAATGAGCTTCGACATTATAAGTAAACCAGCATATAATCAAGCATTAGAATATTTACAGAGCAAAGGATTCAAATTCGAAATAGAAGAGAACCCACCATACTATACCCTTAAACTTACAGCCCCAAATGGAGAAATCCACATACAGAAATGCGAGCATAACGCAGGATACAGTCCAACATTGTTAATAGATTTTCTAAGAAGGCAGGATGTAAAGAACGAAGATGAAATAAAAGAATTCATAGCTGTCATAAACACCATTATTGATTATAGGCTTCCAAGAAAATTACAGTTTACAGTTGATGATTACACTATTATTCCATTGGAGAGTGATGGTTTAGCTGTAAACCCAGCCATGTGCTATATTAAATATGGCTCTAAAATTTTGATTGGAGAGCTCACCTACATTCACTCTATAATTCAGAAAACTGTTAGGAGAAAGAATAGTGAAGAAATAGAGGAATCAAAGGTTTTCCTTCCATATCTCGTCTATGCAATTTACGATGAGGATCAGATTATCGCTAAACGTTTAAAACCATTATTTAAAGTAAAAATGTTGGAGATTGAAGGATTTCCACCTATCAGAATTGTTTGGGAATCCCGTGCGACAAGTCCACTTAAAACGGTTATGACCTATGAAACAATACAGGATTTTCTTAGAGGAGTTAAAGCGCCAACATTCCGAGAATTATTTGAAACGGCTGTGGAAAATATTAAACGTTACGTTGATTTCTGGTGGGATAAACGATTATACTCATTATGTGCAGTTTATGCTATGGCGACGTATTTTGCAGATCTTTTTTCAGCCTTCCCTTTCCTATACTTTTACGGCGTATCTGGAACGGGGAAAAGCAGAGCTGGAAGAACAGTAACATATATGAGTAGAAGAGGCTTCGAAGTAACGGATCCAAGGGAAGCACCTATATTTAGAACTGCTGAAGCCTTTAAACCCACAATATTTTTCGATGAAGGAGTTATGGGAAGAGAAATATGGAGACTTGTAAGAGCTGGATTTAAAAAGCAAAGTTATGTTCCCCGAATTTCAAAAATAAAGGATAACCAATTCACTTTAACCCTATTCGAACCTTACACTCCATATGTTTTTGCCTCTACAGAGACACCTGAAGAACTTGGTGGAGGAGAAGCCGACATTACACGATGCATAACAATAACAATGAATTTCGGTAAAGACCCAAGTGGAAGAGACCCAGAAGCCACAGATTTCACAACTTTTCGAGAAAAAATGTATCTTGCAAGATTGACAAAAGCATATGAAATAATTTCAGCAATCGGGGAGTTGAAGAAATCTAATATGAGGCTTGTGGGCCGTGAAAGAGAAGTATGGTTTCCACTACTTGCAGTAGCCAAAAAAGTGGGTGAAAAAGTCTTCAACGAAATATTAAGTTTGGCTGTAGAATTATTTGAGTCGAAGAAACTTGAACTCTACAAGAATGAGCGATTAATTATTGAAGCAATAGAAAAAATAGGTGGCACAGATGATATTTACGAGTTTTATGCTAAAGATCTATATCCACAACTTAAAACAATACTCGTAGAGGAAAGAGGAGAGTTAACTGAAAAACAATTTGAAAAATACTGGTCGACAAGGAAGATTGGAAGACTGTTAAGGCGGATGAATATAAATGGAAAATTGCGTGATGGAATTAAGCGATATTCCATCACGGAAAACGAATTGGATAAGTTGAAAGCAAAGTATCTTATAACCGATAAGGATGGTAAAGATAAGGATGAAAAAAGTGGATTAAGTGTATTAAGTGGATTATCTAGCGAAATCAAACATGAAGAAAAAAATCCACTTAATCATGATAATTCATCATCAAAAAGTGGATTAAGTGGGTTAAGTGTATTATCTGGCGGAATCAAACATATAGAGAAAAACCCACTTTTTCATGATAAATTATCATCAAAATCCATGATGAAAAGTGGATTTTCAAATAACCCTTTGATTTCCCAAACTAATACACTTAATCCACTTAACCCACTTGATGATAGAACTCCTCAACCAAAATGTTACAGTTGTGTTCATTGTAAAGGAATGTTCTGCATTCTCCACAACCACTATGTGACACCTACAACTCCAATCTGCAAAGATTATGCGAGGAAAATGAGATCCACATGAACCGCACCTAAAGAATCTAGAAGAGCTATGAGCACAAGACCGATTAGAAAATTTTGGTGATGTGTTTAGTTAAACTTTACCATGAGTATGTTGTGTTTGTTCGATTGCTTCTTTTTATTTCCTGTATTTCTTTTATGAGTTTTTCCAGTTTTTCTTCCAGTATTTTTATTTTTTCGTCTCTTAATTTTATTTCCTCTTCAAGTTTCTTCTCTAATTCTTTGATTTTTTCTTCTCCTATTCTAATTGTTAGGGCGTCTATGCATTTCCTATATTCTTCTGCAAGTTTTTTGATTATTGCTGGATTTTCCACGTCTCCAAACATGTTATATACGGTTTTTACTCCCTGTGTGTGGCCGAGCCAAAACTCCACAATGTCGCTTTGAACCCCACTCAATTTACACCAAGTATTAAAATACTTTCTTAAAACATGAAATCTATATAAATTCCATTTTCTAGCTTTCTTTTCTAATCCTGTTGTTTTCAATAGGTTTCTCCAAATTTTTGCTACACTATTGGCGAGAATGTAAAAGCCATCTTCACTTTTCGTCGACCTTATTAATGGCGACTCAGATGTTAATGTTTCCCCATTTTTCAATCGTTTATGAAGATAGGTTAAAAT
>QMRB01000061.1 GCA_003649185.1 Thermoproteota archaeon
TATAATATTTTTCTGTTTTCTTCTCTATTTTCACCAGTTTTTTCTTTTCAAGTAGGCTTAAAGCCCATCTAATGGTGTCTTGGCTTATGCCGAGATTTTCAGAGATTTCCTCAATTCTCTTCAACCCTTTATTTAACGCTGTAAGGACAAGTTTTTCTCTCGGATGCAACTGTTCTACGATCTTTTCAATGTTGTTGGAAATTGGCACGCCATCACCATCACCCTTCAAATATCGCATTCAATATATAATATTCGTTTCATTATTATATTTTGCTAAACATTAAATAACCTTACACTTCTTATATATTTTGGTGTTCTCTATGGATTTGAAAGGGATTTATGTTCCCCACATTACACCCTTCAAGCGTGACGGTTCCGTAGATTATGAAGCACTTAAAATTTGCGTCGACTTCTGGGTTGAAAGTAGATTAGCTGGACTTGTAACTCTGGGAAGCAACGGCGAATTTCCCTATCTGAATGGGGAGGAGAGAAGAAAGGTAGTTGAAACCGTTATAGACCAAGTAAACAGTAGAGTTAAAGTCATTGTTGGTACAGGTGCTCCGAGCACTAGAGAGACCATTCTAATGTCAAAGGAGGCTTTCGATCTTGGCGCCGACGCCATAATAGTTGTCACCCCCTATTATTTCAAGGTTTCAGATGATGAACTTTTCCATCATTATAGTGAAGTTTTAAGCAAGGTTGATGCTCCAATAATTCTTTATGATGTTCCAAAGTTCACTGGATACAGTATGGGAGTTTCAGTGGTTGAAAGATTGGCAGATGAATTTAGCAATGTTGCTGGAATTAAGGATAGTACTGGAAGCATGCTCCATATTTCTGAGCTTATTAGAAGGGTTGGGAATAGAATAAGCGTTTTAGCAGGAACTGCTAGCATGATGCTTCCAACATTAATGTTGGGGGGTAAAGGAGCTGTCGTTGCCGTTGCAAATTTCATTCCTGAAATCTCTGTGAAACTCTACTCTTCTTTTATAAGCGGCGACATCTCTGAGGCTTCTAAACTTCAGCTCATAATAAATGATATTTGGAGTTCTATTGGAAGATTTAATCAAATAGCTGCAGTTAAAGCTTTAACAGCTCTTAGAGGTCTTCCAGCAGGTTTGCCGAGGAAGCCTATCCTTCCAGTCGATGAGGCTGGTCGAGTTTTTCTCAGAGGTTTACTGGAGAAATATAGTGTTATTTAAATTTTCTCTCTTCCAATTTTTCAATCACCTTTATTGCTACCTCTCTCGCCATTCTTATCAATGCTTGTCTGCTGCTGGCAGCTATATGGGGTGTTAAAATCACATTTTCCATATTCAGTAGAGGGTTTTCCGAATCTATAGGTTCCGTTTCGAAGACGTCTAAAGCTGCACCTGCAATCTTCCCATTTCTCAAAGCATCTATTAATGCCTCCTCATCTATTACTGCTCCTCTAGAAGTGTTTATCAAATATACTCCATTCTTCATCTTTTCAATTTCACTTTTAGATATTAAATGGTAGGTTTCCTTAGTTAATGGTACATGGATGGTTATTATATCTGCTCTCCTAAGCAGTTCATCTAGATCTACATATTCTAAGGAGAATTCTTCTTCAATCTCCTTCTTCCTCTCCACATCATAATATATTATTTTAGTTTTTAGGCAGCTGAGCATTCTTGCCACGGCGCTTCCAATCCTACCTAATCCTATAATTCCTATAACTTTTCCCTCCACATCTTCTCCAACAAGTTTACTGTACTTCTCATTCCATCTTCCCATTCTTACAGCTTCATCTGCAAGGTTAATCTTCCTCAACAGTGATATTATTAAACCCAATGTGTATTCTGCAACTGTCTCCGTTAAAGCTGCAGGAGTATTTAAAATTTCAATACCCTTTTCCCTTGCTGCTTCTAAATCTATATGATCCACTCCCACTCCATGAACCCCTATAACTTTAAGCTTCTCTGCACTGTATATGATTTCTCGAGAGATCTTTATGAAGCCTCTGGAGATTATTGCATCAGCATCTCTAATCTCCTCAATAATTCTCTTAAGGGGGGTATCAACATTTATCTGTGAAACTTTCGCATAGTTCTCTAAGATTTTTATGCCTTCCTCATGGATGGGTTCCATCACCACTATCTTCATTTATCCTACCCAAAATCATTTTACATGCTATTATTTTTCACTTTTTTCCTCAATCTTCTCAACATTTTCCTCATTTCTTCAATCTTAACATCTTCCATTCCTCCAATCCACCTCCTCAATTCATCCTCAACTTTTAATAGACGTAAATATTTCATGGAATCTGTGAGAGCATTAAATGTTACATCTAAATTTCCAAGTTTCTTTAGACAGAGATCCTTAAACATAATGTATTTAGCGGTTAGAAATGCCTCTTTAAATGCGCCTTTAGCATAGGCATTTAACATATCTTCAAAATCTACTTTGAATATTCGATGAATCCCTAATTTAAAGATTTCATTGAATGCTTCTTCAACCTTCCTTCTCCTAAGAGATCTTAAACCAATACATTTTTCATAGATGAACCTCAATTCTTCATCTTCCAATTTCAATAAATTACCATATAAATCTCTAGGCCGCATATTGGGAGCTATTCCCCTCCTCACATATTCAAGCATTAATATTGAATTTATCGTGCTTTGAAGAGCAATTTTCGCCTCATACTCCAAACCTTTATCGATAAGTTTCTCCATATACAAAATGTTTCTCCGAGCAGTTAACGTCAAGTCTCCAATATATTTCTTAACAATTCTCAAATCTTGAACACTTTTAATCAACTTTTCTAAAATTTTTCTTTTATCTTCAATTATAATCGAGTTTTTCAGGATTTCCAATGGTAAACTTATCTGATGCCAATTCAACTTACCTGTAAGAAGCTTAACAAAAATTTTTAGAGGATACTTATGGAGATCAAGCTCAAATCCATCTATTACCATTCTTTTACAATCAACTCTTCCATTCTCAACTATTATCGCCACATCTATGTCGCTTCCCATGCTGAAGGTTCCTTTAGCCAATGAACCAAACAATAATTGGCCTACTACTCTATCTCCATTAACAATAAACTTTAAATTTGATTGGGCCATGTTTAGAATGCCCAATCCATACATACATGATAAAATTAAACTTATCCAATTTAAATTTATCATCCCCATAATTGAGAATTAAAATATTTTGGAGAAGAATTATCGCTCTGTGCTCTAATCAATCCAAATGGAACATCGCAGTTAACATTAAACATGAATGGGTAATTCAAAGTTTTAGAATGGTGGACCGGGCGGGATTTGAACCCGCGACCCCCTGCGTGCGAGGCAGGTGCTCTTCCCGTCTGAGCTACCGGCCCAAAATTTATTAAAAATTTTCCTTAATAGATTTTGCCTATCAATTAGATGTTTAGTAGATGTTTCGACGTTAAATTTAAATTTTTGAAAATATTTTGATTAAATGAACCTTTTATAAAATTTTTGGAGGATTGATAATATGCCAATTGAGAGAATAAAAACCGGCATACCTGGACTGGATGAGGTACTTCACGGTGGAATACCTAGAAGGAATGTTGTTCTACTCTCCGGAGGTCCTGGAACAGGTAAATCTATCCTTGGACAGCAGTTCCTATATAATGGCTTACTGAAAGGTGAACCTGGAGTTCTCGTAGTTCTCGAAGAGCATCCAGTACAGGTTAGAATAAATATGGAGCAGTTCGGATGGAACATAAGAAAATATGAGGAGAAGGGATTAGCAGCTATAGTTGATGCATTTACAGGTGGAATCGGTGAGGCTGCTAGAAGGGAGAGATACGTGGTGCCAGCACCAGACGATCTGCCCTCACTTGTAGATATTATAAGGAGAGCTGCAAAGGAAATTAGAGCTGCAAGGGTAGTTATAGATTCCGTCACAACATTATATATAACCAAACCCTCAGTAGCTAGGGCTGTGGTAATGCAATTGAAAAAGATGCTTTCAGGATTAGGCTGTACATCTCTACTAGTCTCCCAGGTAAGTGTCACTGAAAGAGGTTTCGGAGGTCCAGGAGTTGAACATGCAGCAGATGGTATAATAAGACTTGATCTTGATGAGATTCAAGGAAAACTTTTCAGAAGTATGATTATTTGGAAGATGAGGGGAACTTCACATAGCATGAACAGGCATCCATTCGACATAACTGATAATGGGATAATCATATACTATGATAGGACATTAAGTTTAAGTAGAAGATGATTCGTAGAGATGTGAGAAATGAATGATGTAAAGATAACCTTAAACCCTACAGGTAGGGAAGAAATCCATAGATTAGAGATAGCCCTCCTGCTTGAAACCCTTCTAAGAACAGAAGTAATCCAGCTTTTAAAAGATCCATCTGGAAGACTGACATGGGTAGATTCACTTGCAGTAGCAGCTGGAGCAATAGCAAGGGAGAGAGCAAAAATGACAGTTTCACAGATAGCTGAAGAGCTTGGAAGAACAGAAGCCACCATTAGAAATCATTTGGCAGGCAAAACTAAGGCCGGCCAACTTGTAAGACAAACCCTACAGAAATTCATAAAAGAAGGAGTGAAAATTGAGATAGGTATACCAATAATCTCGGAGGAAGAACTGGAAAAATTGAAGAAATTAGAAGAAGAAAAGAAAAAACTTGAAAACATATTAGAGAAAGTGAAGAAAACTCTTAAAGAACTCTTAGCTGAACTATAAACAAAACATTCTGCTAATCTAATTACCTCATAATATGCCGGAAAGCCTTCTGCTTTAGCAGGGGTGAATAGCATCGATAAGTTTAAATAATCGACAATTCACATAGCTAAAATATTTGGAGCTATAATCTCGAATCCCTCCTGGAAGAATAGGAATTAAGGGCTGATGGCACAGCCCCTACTCTAAAATAGAATGAAAATGCAGGAAAAACCTAAAAAAGCAATAAACACAAGACTAACAAAAAACCCAAAAACAAGAATCTCCCCACTTTAGCGGAGAGAGTGTCAAACGCTTAGAATTGACAAAAACATATTATAGGCAACATTCCCGTTAATTTGCTCATTTATATAAGCGTAAAAGATTTTATAATGTTTAACTGGTTATATGGTGTTGGGGGCGGGTCGTCTAGTTGGTTAGGATGCCGCCCTGACGCGGCGGTGGTCGTGGGTTCGAATCCCACCCCGCCCATCATTAAACCATTCGAAACTCACAAACTCCTTCACACTCAAGTTATCTAAGAGTTTTAAGAGAACTTTATCGCTTATTCGCCTCTCCCCACGCTTCATTTTAGATAAATAGCTTGGAGAGATATCTAATTTTCGATAAGAAATTTTCTTAACACTGTTTAGATATATTAGCAATCTGCGCCTTAAATCTTGGTCAAACATTTTATTAGATTTGACAGATCACCTTGTACCATCATTATCATCAATTGATGGTACAAATTTTTATTAATATTTTTCGCAATAAGCATTGAAAAATTCACCTCCCCATTTAAGGCATTGCTATGGGATCAAGCATGTATATTCCCTTTCTATCAGTATAGTGTAGGAAGCTGCTTGAGGCCGCCAATTTATGCAGCATTCGCAGTAATGTTTCAATTTTAATGCTGGGAATCACTTTTCTAGCCCGAAGAGTATAATAGGTTTTGATGAACTCGGCCTTGCTGAAATAAATCATTGTACTATTGTAACGCTTATTGGCAATATGATCA
>QMRB01000062.1 GCA_003649185.1 Thermoproteota archaeon
CATCAATTTATGAACATCGTTGTGGTCTGCGGAGCCGAAGGTCCGGGGTTCAAATCCCCGCGGGCCTATCACATAAACGCGATATGTAATTGAATTTTCAATTGCATATTGAAGAAAAGTAAATCGACAAAGTTTAATTTTGAAGAACATGAAAACTATTATTGCGAGATGATGGAATGGGCAGAGTTAAATTAGACCCAACACCAACCATATATGACGATTACTTAAAATGTTATCTTAAACTTGAATGTCATAATCCTTCAGGCAGTCATAAAGATAGAGAAACTATATATATTATCAATATGTTCGGTTGGAGAAAAAGATATATTGTTGCCTCAAGTGGAAATGCCGGCATATCTCTAGCATATTGGATGAGGGATAAAGCAACAGTGGTGGTTCCAAAGATAACTCCAAAGGAGAAGATAGAAGTTATAAGAAGATTGGGGGCAAGAGTTCTAATTGAAGGTAAATATTTCTATGAAGCATACATGTTTTGCAGAAAACTGGCTGCCGAAGAGGAATTGATAAACATATCTCCCGGCATATTGGAAAGGTGGAGGGGCGATGTTAAAATAGGTTATGAAATTAAAAATTTAAATGCAGATTACATTTTCATCCCCTCAGCCGATTTAACTTTAGCATATGGAATAGCTTACAGCTTTATGGAAATGAAAAATAAGGGAATTATAGATAAAACTCCTCTTATAGTTGCATGTGTACTTCCAAATCATCCATTACTTAAAATTTGTAGAGATAACGATATCAGCGAAAAATATAGGAGAGCCTTCAACTCCATATATACTTTTGGAGATGAGGGAGAGAATATTGAACGAAGATTCGCTGACATATCCTTCACAAAATTGGAGACAACGATGAAATTGGATGCTGTGCTCAAATTGGGTGAGAAATATCCGAAATATGACCCAGCTGTATTATTGGCCATGTATATTTCGACAAGGTATACGGGAAGAAAAATTGTAATAGTTACAGGGGTTAAGCGTTAAATTCAATAATATTTTAATGTTCCATTTTACATCCGGTTGGGTGCATCAATACCTAGAAGGGATAATCCATTGCTGAGAACTATTCTAACAGCATTGACAAGTTGTAGACGTGCATTTCTCAATTGAATAGGCTTAGATTTTAAGACGTGAACTGAATCATAAAATGAATTGAATTTTAAAGCAACATCATAAAGGTAATCTGTGATCAATTCGATTCTTAAAGTGTCAGCAGCCTCCGTAACAATTTCAGGAAATCTTGAAACAATTAAAACGAGATCAAGCTCCAATTCATCCTCCAGCATGGAGGAATCATAATCGCTGAAAGCTCCCTCCACTTTGGCTAATATGTTGCAGGCACGAGCATGTGCATATTGAATGAAGGGGCCGCTGTTACGATTGAAATCTAAGATCCGATCCCAAGTAAACACCATTTTTTTATTCGGTGAAACCGATATAAGGGCGTATCTTACAGCTCCCACACCAACCATTCTACTAATCTTATCCACCAATTCTCCATCCATATTTCGATTTCTCTTCAAAACCTCCATTTTAGCCCGCTCAACAGCTTCATCCAAAATTCTATCCAAATCCACATATTTTCCCCTTCTACTTGACATTTTAAATCCTGGAAGACTTACAAGTTCATAGGAGTAGTGGATGAAGTTTTCGGCGAGATCAGTGTAGCCGAGAGCTGCAAGTGCTACTTTAAGTTGAAGTTGGGCTAGAGACTGTTCAACCCCAATAACATGTATGACTTTATCAGCATTTCTAAATTGCCATAAAGTGTATGCGATGTCTCTAGTGGTATATAGGGATCGGCCGTCGGATCTCTGGAGAATTAATTTTGGAATCTCATAGTTCACGTTTAAACCCAGCTTCTCCTTTAAACCTAGCTTATTGGCAGCTGAATTGGCGTCGAAGATTGGCACAGCCTCCTCATATACGAAGGAAGTTTCCCTTAAACCTTTCAAAACTTTTTTAACTAGACTACTCCAGACTATATCGCTTTCCCAATCCCAACTGTCATGGTATACATTAATCTTCTTTAAAGTTTCTTTAAATCCCTCTATACACATTGAACACATTTCTCTAATCAGGGACTTCACGGATTCATCTCCAAGCTCATATTTCAAGTCGAGTTCAGCCACAGCTCTTATAGGATCTGGATCTGAATTGACACCTTCATTTAGAAGATCGAAGAGCTTCTCATTTCTTTCACGAAGCTCATTTGCAATGGAAACCCATTCAGAAAGTTTAGATAGAAGTTTAATTCGCATCTCATCTGATTCAGCGTTATCTAAATCTCTCTTAATCTTCCAAATCTCTAGGAGACAATTCGTTATGGCATATATGAGGCCTATAAAGTGGTCAGGCTTCATACTTAATTTGAAACTTTTAATTTTACTGAAACCATAAGCAGCAACTGAAACTTGAAGTCCAACATCGTCAATGTAAAAGTGAGTTGAAACTTTATGTCCTCTCGCCCTTAACAATCTAGCCAGAGTATCGCCGATAACGGCGTTTCTAGCTGCACCTATATGTAATGGATGTATTGGATTGGCACTTGTATGTTCAACCACTATTCTCATAGGCTTCTCTGCAGGGATAAAACCGTATTGCTCATCAAGCTTAGAAATAGAATTGAATAGAATGTCAGCCAATCTTTTAATGTTAACACAGAAATTTATGTAACCGGCAGTCAGTTTGACATTGTCAACCAGTTTGAAATGAAACTTTAAAATTTCATCATAGATTTTTTTAGGAGAAATATTGAAGCTTCGTGAAAAAGTAAAGGTTGGAAAAGCAAGATGGGCATCTATGGAGGGAGGCGGAATCTCAAATTTAATATTTACTTGGGAAGATTCGAAACCAAGGTTAACTATAGCATTCTTCACAGCATTATAGCATTCAACTCTAAATTCGCCGAAGGGATTGGAAGTCATAGAAGACCCCTAAAATACCAAGGTAAACTACTATAAAATTTTACCCTTCAAAATTTAAGGTGGGAGATTTATGGCAGTTGCATTTATCGGCTCATAATATCTTTAAGATCTTTTAAAGCCATTATGGAATTGTCATCACCGGAACTTTTAACTTGAACTAAGCCCAACTCGTTAAGTTTAGATATGATTCCTGAAATTCTTGACTGGGAGTATCCTGTTAAATCTGTGAGTTTCGATTGGAGAATGACTCCGCCATTTTTAACTATCAAGTTGAGCACATCTTTCTCTCGGGGAGAAAGCTTATTCAATGAATCCATTATCTTCAAATTTCTGAGAAGAAATTTTTGAAGGGAGAATTGAACTCCAATTATTATGAGCATAACGCCTAGAACCTCTGAAAATAATACTGAGATGAAGAACATAAGCATGAATTCGATGTTTAAGGTGCCTTGAAAATTCATTAAAAGTGTTAGAAAGGAGAAGATCACGATCAAAATGCCTATAGTAAGCAATAGTAGATCAGAGTAATCTCCAAGGCTGCGAAACCTATGAAAGGTAGGATTGCTGCTCGACATACCCATCACATTAAACATGTTTTAATAATGCAAATATCAATTATTAAATAAACAAGTTTATAGAATAAATAGTTTATGATAAATGAGAAATTCAATGAAAACTTTAAGCTAAGCTAGCATAGACTTTAAAATTAGGATTTAAATGTGAAGTTTACCTATAAATTGAAAGATAAAGTTGAACATTGATCTAACATATATTGAAAACCATCCGATTTTAGGTATAATTAAAATTACTTTTCCTAAAACTTGATCAGGATGAACTGGAACTGGGTCGGGATTAACATTTGCATCACCTCTAGTTATCAGGAAGATGCCTTTAAAATCAACTATTCTATGTACAACCATGACTCTACTCTCGGAAACATATTGTACAATGTCGCCAACATTTAGATCTTTAGATGAAACTTTAAGTAGGAGGAGAACATCGCCAACATCAAATTCAGGTCTCATGCTGCCGCTCATCACCACAGATGGAAAAACATTGAAGAAGCCGAGATTAAACCAAATTACTAAAACGAAAAGAATGAATGGGAGAATGGAGCGAAATGAACTGTTTCTGAAACCCTTAACTTTAAGGATTGATTTTCTGCGAAGCCTTTTAGGAAGAATATTTTCGAGGACTGTGAAGCTGACTATGGGGAAACCCACCCCTAAAAGAGATGTTAAACCCCATGGAGGGGAGGGGAGAAATGGAGAAAACCAGTTAAAAAGCTTTAATGGAGCAACATAGGATATGGAGGCTGCGGGACCTGAAAGGGAAACGAGATATGAGGCAAACATGTTAGATGCTAGGGAAGGTAAAAAGCTTGAACCTAGAAAATCCACTAATACAATAGGTTTTTGACCGGAGAATATGGTTTCGAAAAGATTGAATGTGGGACTGTAAATCAATGAGAGAGCCAATATTAAGAACGTTTTCCGCCTTCCACATAAAAATTTTATGATGAAACCCCTTGAAAACTCCATTCCTAAAATCAAAGCTAAAACATAAGTTAAATTTATAACTATCATGGTAGGGGTAAATACAACGGGATTCTTGGCGAAACTGTTAAACAATCCTAAATCAACTGATAATGCTAACTGGATTATGGACAGTAAGAAGGCGTATTTTACAATTCTAAGATTAACATATTTGAAAATATTTGGTAAACCCCATAGAAGAATGCTGAGAACTCCTATAAGACCCCAACATAGTGAGGGAATTATATATGATAATAATCCGGGGGGATGATATAAATTTAAAAAGATCTGTATAAATAAAATAAGGGATAAAAGGAATAACGCCTTAATTTTCAACTCAACATAACCTCGATAAAAATAGAAGGGAATGATAGTATTCTACAAGTTCCACTGTATGAAGTTTAATTCGAATTCGCCGCATATAGTTGTACATTCGGGTAACGGGTTGTGGAAGATTATTGTAACTGTAACATTAACAGTGTTACAGGGATGTATCTGAATGTATGGGTCAGGATATGGATCGACACAAATGGCCATCCATCCGCTATTAGCCAGAGTAGTATAATTTGTGACAACACCGTTAACTGTGAATGAGCCTGGAACCGGAGTTATACCAGTCCAATGTGCTGCAATGGTTCCAATATTGTGTATTTTAAGATGTAGAACTATCTTTGTCTCTGGATATGCACCCTCAATGTTCACAGTCATAACTTTACATCCATGCTTACTTTCATCACAATTGGTTGTACAATTATTTGTCGTCATGGTCACATTTATGTAATTCTTGTTTTCAGGTTCAGGAACCCATTGCTGTGAACTTGCATTCCAAACATATACTTGATAACTGTAATTTGGATCCCAAACTACATTTAATTCTCCTGTTTTAGCCCAACCGTTGAATACAAGCTTGTCAGTCCAATCCGCATATGCTACACCGAGCACGGATAATGCAACGAAGAATATCCCTAACAGGCTGATTAAACCTTTATTTCTCAAATTTTTCACCTCAATTTTGGGGCTATCATCACCTACACTTAGAGTGTAAGCTTTAAAGGGGGCTCCCCATTTAGTCCCCCTGCCTATACAGATACTGGGAAAGTATAGTTTTAGTGTGCCGTTACAATTGGCATTTACACATTACAGGCGGCTATAAAAATAGACCATTTGGAAGCG
>QMRB01000063.1 GCA_003649185.1 Thermoproteota archaeon
AAACTACATGGCTACAGAAGTTATTATATCTCTGTTGGGGATGTGTCGTCAATTTTTAGATTTTGCTTTGTATTTTATTATTTATCTCTGTTTTTACTTTTCCACTACCCCTGCTTTTCCATCCGCCTAGAATTCTAATGTTTTCTATGCATGAGACCAGAATCTTTAACAACTCGTTTCTTCTCTCTTCAATCTCCATGTTGCAGTTTTCTAACCATTTATCCAATGTTTTCCCACTTATTCTTCTTTCTTTTCCAAATTCAAATCCTTCTGGTTTTCTCTCTATGATCTCTATTTCCCCCTCGAATTTAGTTCCAGGCTTTACAATTTCTCCCGTAACTATATGTCCACTTGCTGCGGTTTTCGTTCCCCTATCTATTCTTATCTGGGTCTTCTCAACTATTTTGCTTACTTCTCTTTCAATCGGATAAAAATCATTTATCCTTATAAATCCCGTTAATCCGGCAGCTCCAAGGAAGTAGCAGACTGGACAGATTCCCAGTTCAATTGTCGTATTGTTTCTTTTTATTTTAGGTATCTCAATGTCTTTTTCTGTTATGCTTATCTGACATGAAGTTTCCCTATATATCCCATTCTCTACTAATCCTTTTTCGGCTATTGATCGTCTTACTGATGGAATGCATGGTTTTAATATTTCCTTTTCTTTAACATTGAACTTTGATTTTAGCAGTTGTAAATTGTTTATGAAGTATAGTTCCATTTGGCTTCGCAGTGCTCCTTTAAATGAGCTTGCAGGTATTACTGGAATGCCATCTATTTTATATATGGCGGCCTTCATTCCGGTCAGTGGATCCTCAGCTGATCCTATATGTAAGGATGATTTCTCCTGAACTGTAATTTTTATTGGTAGCTTTCTAATTTTATATCCCCCAATTTCTTCTCCATTTAAGTTTTCAAATTTTATTTCTTTCATCTTTCCCTCACCATTAAATCATTTATTTTATATAATGATTCAAAATTATTTAACTTTCTCACAATGTATGCTATCTCCCTTCTATCCACACCTTCATTTAAAGCTTCTTCCACATAATTAAATAATCTGAGTATTGCCCTCTTTTCATATTTATCTTTACATTTTTTGCTTTTTTCTAGGAAGAATGCTTCGATAACTGTTAACGGATATCTTTCAATTACTTTTCCTAAGTCGTCTAATCTTGTCCTTGAGAGGTTAAATGTTACTTCTCCAATTTCATCTAAATATTTGATGATGCTTCTAAGTATGTGAGGGTTGTTTTCTAAAAGATCTATTAGATTTACTAATAATTTTCTTGTTCTTGCAAAGCTTTGTTTCTTCTTTTCTTCCAGTATCCTTTTAATCTCATCTCTTCTTCCCTCTTCGAACATTTTTCTGAACTCATTAATTTCATCTTTTGTAATTACTCTGTTTTTTAGGTAGAAAATTTTTCTATCATTCAATATTTCTTTTACAATTTGATCTAATTTACTCATCATAATATGTCTCCTCTTCAATTAATATTTTTGGCGCTTTCACTATGCTATTTTTCATTAAAGATTTTATATATTTTAAATTTCTGTATAATCCGTTCCCTAAGAATCCTGTTCCTTTAATTAGATATCCATATATTGGTGAGATAACCTTAATTTCGAAGGGATCAACATATTCCAAATATATGTTCGCTACTAGTTTTCCTTGAATGCCTATCAATTTCCCTTCATCTACCTCATTTACCCCTACTATCTTTATTTTGCCAAAGCCTTTAGATTTTAATCCTCCAAGATACATGGTTTTTCCAACAAGATTCTCTATCAGCTCTGTTTTTTGATCTTCTTTAAGAATGTAAATTTTTCCCCCATTGGTCTTAATGTATTGGGTAGTTATAGGCATCTTTGAAAAGTTTAACATTTTATCTCTAACGCTATATGTAAACTCTCTTATCTCATATTCATTAAATATGCCGAATCCCTTTACGTTGATATTTAAAATGTTTCTAAACATTCCCTCCACGGTGGAGGAGGGAATATGATCTATAACTGGCCTAAAAACCCCTCCCTTAATTCTTTGGCCTATAATGATTCCCTTACTTTTCACTTCGAAATTTACCTCGAGAAATCTAGCTTTCACTTTTGAGAAGCCTCCTCAAAATATATATTTTCTCAGGATGATGTTTTAAAATATCGTAAGCCTTCTTCCCATATTGATTATATACTCCAACTTGGTAGAGTATTTCGCTTCTTTTCTCCTTATAAATTTTGTATAGGTTAAACCATGCCGATGTAATCTCCAATCCTATAATCTCCTTTATCTCCTTAGATGTGAAGGAACCTCCTCCAATATTTTGTATGAAAATATTGATAAATCCCCCTTTCTCTTCACTTTCTTTGAAGAATCTCCAGATCTCTCTAAGCGGATATTTGGTTGTTGTGATCGTTAAAGATAGGTTTATCGGTGATCTTTCATCTTTTTCCACATTTGGGAAGTATTTGCCGTAGATCTTTTCGAAGAGGTTTATAATCTTCATGATTTTATTTAAGTCGTCAGCCAATGTAACAAATAGTTCCTTATAACCTTCAATAGGTAATCTTTTAATGGTCAATATTTCTTCATCACATAGTTTCTGATAAACTTCCTCCAACAATCTATTATATTCTTCGATGAAGTCGCTCATAAGTGCCAGTGACCTGAACTCTCGCTTTAATTCCTCTTTATATTTATTCTTTATTTTTTCTTCAACATATTCATTGAACTTTCTTTGCAACCATTTTTCAAGTTTTTCTAGGTTTATTCCAATCTTAAACCATATTGTTCTGAGCTCCAAGTTATCCCATTCACTATACTCCCTGAAGGGGATTCCCATATTCTCTATCTTTAAGCAACTTTCACATATCCATTCCCTAACATTTTCTTTCCACCTCTCTTTTCCTCTGCTTATTTGGCAGATATCACAGATCTGTGGTTTTATCTCGTCAGGCATCTTTTTCTGAAGGAATACATGTTTTACTTTTGCTCTTTCCTTTAAGATCTCTAACATGTTTCTTTCTTTTTCTGCTGCTTTCTTCCCCTTAGAACATACTATTCTTCTTGCTTCCAAGATTTTTCTATCTAGATTGCTGCTTAAGATACCTGCATCTGCTATGATTTCTATACTCTCAATTAGGAATCCCCATTCTAAGAAGTTCTTAAAAACATCCTCTAGCTCGAAGTTTATTGGAGCAAAGATGAGCACTGAGTCATATGTTGAAATGAGTATATTGTCTGAATATTTCATACATAGGTCTTCTAACAATTCTCTCCTCTTTTTAATTACGTTTATATGCTGTAATCTTGTGAAGTAATGTGGAATTCTTATCTTGGCTTTTATCAATTTGAACTGCCATTTACCTTTTCTATAATCGTTCGGATCGTCCGTTTTCTCTGTTCTATTTCCTCCTTCAGCCTCTCTTACACTTTTAACCCTTTTCCCATTATACTCTAAGTAGAATCCATCTTCATCCTCTCCAATTTCAACCACTTTCTCTAATACCCTGAAGATTTTTCCTGTAAGCATGCAATGAGTATATAATGTTGTTAAAGGTATATGTTTAGCTTCAGGTGTTAAATGCAATTTTTCAAAATATTTTTCTAAAAATTCTTTCCCCGAATTACATTCATCAATTTCCTTGAAAAGTTCAGATAATTCATTTAAATTTCTGAAGGCTATCCACTTGTCAGTGGGATTAAAATTTCTGTTCCAAAGCTTTGTCAGTTTTTCACGTATCGATGTTCTTCTTTTTAACGCTCTACTTATTGAAGCTGATAAATGATCCGAGAGAATTAGGAGAAACAGTTTCTTAATTATAGACCTTTTAATATCTACATCTTTTACATTGATAAATGACCATTTATTCACATCGATTTCATAGATTAGCTTTTTACCGATTCTAAAATGGTGATATTGGCCCCACCAATTCATAGAGACCGGCTTCTTTAAACCGAGTTCATCAAAAGGAAATTTCTCAAAAGTATGTACAAATGATATTTTTTTAAAGCCTCGTGATTTAAGTTCCGCTACAATTTTATCCCTGTCTATCATCTTTCCAATATCATGAAGCTCTGGAACAAATTTCCCCTCCATTCTAACTTCACCTTTTACATGGATTCCTCATTTAATATTCTATTCATTTCTTATAAACACTCTATTTCAATAATTATTTTCATTTTCAATTCACATAGCTAAAGTGTTAACTACTTAACTAGTCTTAATTAGAAAACTAGACTGTTAGATGAGAAGACTCCTTCACTTCTAAAATAGGTCACGGGTGAAAGATATGTAAACTTAATGGAAAGAACCAGCCCCAAAATAAACTTAACAAGAATACTATTAAAAGAGCTGAATTGAAAGCCAGCAGACTAGCCAAAAATAAGCCGGAAATAAACCGAAAATATGGTTTGGCTAAACCAACAGGTTAAGTGAAAGTTGTGTTTAGCTGAGCCGAATAACTGATCGCTCACCAGTTGGAAAGCGGACAGTGCATTTGGCACCCACCAACCGCACCCCCAGCCGCTCATCGAGAGGGGGAGCGAAATAGAGAGCGAAAATGAGCCGAATGCACATTTTCACTTACCCATTCGGTTAGCCAATTATTAGTGTTCGGTTAGCCAACCGCTAAGCGAATCGCTAAGTTATTCGCTAAGCCAACGGCTGAGCCAACAGCATAGCCAACCAGCCAAATGTAAATGAACAGCCATCACAGCAAGCATCCTATTAACATTTGCATATATATTCTTAGGATTCTAAGTCGCTGAACATGTAAATAGAAGGTGGCGGTTCAATCTTCTTTATAACTATTTGAATTTTGGGCCGGTCTAAATATTCTGGTAATATTTTGTTGGCAAAGTTGAGCGGAGTGGTGAGCGGCCCGGTTAGCGAACAGCCCACCGGAATGGGAGCGAGCGGCTAATAGATTGGTAAGCGAAACACTTAGTTAAGATGGAGTATTCTCATTTATTTTATTTGAATTGGAGTAAAATTTTTAAGTTTGAATATTCGTCACTTTTCTTGATGATGAATGAGAAGCTTGGAATTTCTATTGAAAATTTACCTATTACAGTTGGATGAGTTTAGATCTGTTGATATAGCTGATAGACTTAACCTTCCAAGAAAGTATGTTTCAAATATTTTAAGCCGCCTCCATAGAATGGGTTATCTTGAGAGGTGGAGGATTGGAAGAACTTCAAAAACGAATGGCAGAAGACTTAACAGGGGATATGAATATGTCTACAGATTCTCAGATAAGGGTTTAAACCAGGTTAAATCAATAGTTAACGTTATGATCGTCGATAAGAGTTTAGAAAATGTGGAATTACTGAAATGCCTACCAGTTAAGGATACAGGTATATGGAAACTCATCCTGGAAAATCTCAAGTTAACGGTTGAAAATTTAAAGCTTAAAGGCTGGATCGATGAAAACTTTAAAAACATAATCCCTATAATGTTCAATATACTCAGCCTTAAACCTCATATTGAAAATTTACGTGAAAATTTTGAGCGCTACTATTTCAGATCAAACTTCTACGAACTCATCCTCCTAAACCTCTTCGATGAGAAAATGCTTAGAGAAATATTGAAGGCAAGAAATGAATTGGAAAAGATATACCTTGAAATGTGGAGGAATA
>QMRB01000064.1 GCA_003649185.1 Thermoproteota archaeon
AATGCAATTTCCTTAGAGGATAAAAGAGGCTTTCTCAAAGCTTTCAATCCACCGTTCTATCAGCTTTCTCCACGGAAATTCCTCTTCCATCCATAAGGTAATATTCTCCCCCAGCACATTCAAGACATATGGGTTTCCCATCTTTCACTCTAGCTTTAGGTTCCATTACTTTCTCTCCGCAGATGGAGCAGATGAGCGATGAGAATATCGGCGAATATTCGGGAACTTTAATCTTTATATGCTTAATTCTAAACATTTTCTCTGCAGGTTGCTTTAATTCTTCAAAAGCCATTTCAGCGAAGAGTTGCATTAATTTTCTCCGTTCCTCCACTGTTGCATCCTCCCTTCTTACAACTATTTTATTCCATAGTTCATAGGCTTCAGGATATTTATCTACACGCGACTCTTCAAAATCGGGATTTAAAGAGATCCTCACAGCTCTTCCATCTCTTCTAGCCACTGTAACAGCAGTTTTACCAAGATCTTTAAATATTAGAGCATTATTGCCAAAGGTGCATCCAGTTACAATTTGAACACCGTCAGAAAAACAATTATTGGTTTCAACGATTGCTATAATCTCCTCCATCCCCGTATTTTTTATGCCTAGCTCTTTCATGGCAATATATCCAGCTAGAACTCCATATGCTAAGTATGGACAGAAATGGCCATGTAATTCGGCAGCCTTGCAGAGTAATGTTTCAAGATCACCTTCCATAATTAACTTTTCGATTTCCCGTCTCGGAGAATCCGCATGAACCCTTATTTGAGACATGTTGAACTGTATTTCTTAAAGTAATATTAACCTTTTCACGGGCTTAAATCATTTACAGGAATGGAAATGACAGTATTATAGAAAACGGGATTTCGACAATACTGGACGTATTCAAATAACAGTTTAAATTTTCCCAGTGAAAACTGAGTAAAACACATATAGTCTAAATAAAAGGAACTATAGTTTAAACTATAATTACTTTCGATTATTTATTTCCCTTTAATCCACTCCACCATTTCATCAAAAGTTACTTTCTTCTAAGAGAAATTAGATAATTTTGCAGTTTTAATAAAATTCGATCATATATGATATAAATTTATGAAGACTGTATTTCACCAAGCTCAACGGCCTTCTAAAAACTTTAGAAATTTAAGACCTGCTGTTAAGAACTGTCGGAATAAGTTTCTCTAGAAGGTTTACGCTTCTAATCAACTATTGAAATATAAAAACGAAAATTTAAAGCCCTTTCCGAAATAGAATAAATAAAATTTTAAAGTTTAATTTTCATTCAACTTTCTCCAAATATTCCAAATAAATATTAAAATTATTTATATGGTAGCCGGGGGGAGATTCGAACTCCCGTCGGCAGGGCCAGAGCCTGCCATGCTTGGCCGCTACACCACCCGGCTCCAACAATCTAATAAAACGTTAAAAGATAAAAAGTATAAGCTTTACTCATTTCAATGAAAATGTAAAAGAGGGAAGAATCGATTAAACCCAATTAATTAGATTGTTCTCCGCCAGAGTCACTAATATAGCGTATATAATGGGCTTCATTCGCTCCATAGGTATCTTCGTTTCTCTACTCAAATCCATAGTCAACGATTTTACATCTGTTTTTCCATTGCACCTAGACCAGACTGCATATATGGCTGGTGGAAGTTGATAGGTTGCTTCAGGTTCATTTATCTGAATTACAACTCCATCTTCAGTTAATCCTAATTCTATACCATTCTTTAATGGTATTCTTGCTAATTCTTCCTCGGTGGGTTCTGGAAGCTCTGGAGGAGGAACCTTTGAATCAGCCATTTTTTCACCTCCTATACTAGTTGATTTCCAAACCGGTTCGAATCTTTACTGTATATTTGCTCTATCTTTCCATATCTACCTATGCTGAGTCTTGCTTCACCTTTAAAGGAGGTGACGTAACCATTTCTTATCTTAATTTTATCACCTTGCTTAATTACATGTATTTTGTCTTCCCATAATGTAAGTATTATTGTTCCGGTTTCATCTCCAACTTCAAATTCAGCTAGTGTAAGTCTGCGTCCATCCCTTGTGGTTACTGTTCTTGGTTCGAAAGCCTTTAAAACTTGTACTTCAACGTTTACTCTACTCATTCCGGGCCGTAAATCTTTGACATATACCAAATATATGCACCTTTAACATTAAGCTTAGGTGTTACATAACTGAGTTATATAACACCTAGCATTGACACATTAATTTTTCAATTATTTAAATATTTTGGAGAGTGTTGGCTTAAGTTTTTAGCGAAAAACTTATATATGAGTAATAGAGTTTTGGTTTATTTGCTGGAATAAAAGTTGAAAGTTGGATTATTATGTCCAATTTTGGGTTGGAGGAAAATTTTAAATTAAAGTTAAAGTTGAGGTGAAATCTTATGAGCACAAGTATAGATGATGCTAAAAAGAAAAAACTTAAGCTCACAATCATCGAAAAATGCCCTGAATGCGGTAGCACACATCTTATAAGAAACTATGAGAGAGGGGAAATAGTATGCACGAATTGTGGACTGGTCATAACGGAGAAGATTATTGATACAGGTCCTGAATGGAGAGCATTTACACCTGAAGAGAAGCAGAAGAGAAGCAGAGTCGGTTCACCTATTACATTAACGGTTCATGATAAGGGATTATCAACGGTGATAGATTGGAGAGATAAAGATGCTTTCGGTAAAAAATTAGAACCCAGAAGGAGAATAGAAGTTATAAGGTGGAGAAAGTGGCAGATTAGAACTAGAGTTCACAGCTCTATAGATAGGAATCTAGCCCAAGCCATGAGTGAACTTGACAGGATAAGTTCACAGTTAGGTTTGCCTAAAAGCATAAAGGAGGAAGCAGCAGTAATTTACAGAAGGGCTGTAGAGAAAGGATTGGTTAGAGGTAGAAGCATAGAGGCTGTAATGGCAGCATCAATATATGCTGCATGCAGAACTCAAAAAATACCTAGAACTATAGATGAAATTGCAAAGTTTACGAGATCTGGACGTAAGGATGTCGCCAGATGCTATAGACTCCTTTTAAGAGAAGTTGATATTAAAGTTCCATTAGCTGATGCTGAAGCATTCATTCCGAGAATAGCAAGCGATCTCCATCTAAGTGGAATGGTTCAGAGAAGGGCTGCCGAGATAGTTAGAGCTGCTAAGGCTTATGGAATAACTGCCGGTAAGGATCCTGCAGGGCTTGCAGCAGCAGCTATATATATAGCATCATTACTTGAAAATGAGAAGAGAACTCAAAAGGAGATAGCTCACGCAGCAAGAGTGACGGAGGTAACTGTGAGGAATAGATATAAAGAGCTTGTGAGAAAACTTAAGATTGAGCTTCCACCTCAGTAACCATTCTCTTTTTTATTTTGGACATTTTTAGAGTTAATTTCAACGATTTAGGGTCAAGCTTGTTAGCGGTAATATAACCCTTCTCTAAAGCTCTCTTAAAAAGCATCTCTCCTATAGCTGTTCGAACAATAACTGTACACCAGCCTTCAGGAGAATCCATATTTCCAACTGATATATCGGCTAATCTTGCTGTAAAATCGTCGCAGAAGGAACATGATTTTCTACCAAAATTCTTTATCTTCTTCAACGGAACATCTAGCAGTGTCTCTTCGCCGGATTTTACCTTAAACCTTCCGGAGACAATTTCAGTTTTATTAATTCTAGAAAGGTTAATTCCATTTTCCAATAAGAAATTCTTTAAACTTGAATGATAGAATGTCTGAGAACAGAATAAGCCTATGGCAAATTTAACTCTCAAACCATATTTTAATGCGCCATATTCATGATACTGCATCTTCCTTAAAGCAGTTATATGGCATCCTACACCCACAAAGCCTATACTCTCCTTTTGAAAATCGTTTACAGCTGAAGTTAAAGCTATCAGATTGGGGGAAGCAGCATATTTTGATCCTGCCGAATTAAGTAGATCCTGCTTATTAAAAGCCAGCATCGGCTTAGGCTTTAATGGGTCATCTTCATTTAAACCTGAAGTGACTGCACATTCAATAAGCCCGCTATCCAACCCATAGTTTAATAGTGCAGTTACAACGCCGCCGTCCTGTGCAACTCTAACTATTTCTTCATCAGTAGCCTTCGCAGCATATACAGCCCTAACATATCCTAACAATCCAAATTTTGAAGAAGTATCTTTGAACAGCTTCTCCTCCACAACATGTTCATCGAAAGGTATATGTGGACATTGAGCATAACAATATCCGCATCCAATACATCTACCTACAATTGAAGGCTTCTCATCTTTAATACCAATAGCAGCTACTGGGCATACACCTATACATGCACCGCAAAAAGAACATTTATCTGCACGTATAACTTGGGTGTACAGGTGACCCCAGATCTTGACTTTCAATCCTAGAAAACCTGTGCCTCGAGCCCTTATAGCCAAATAGATCACCGCGAGAACAGTTTAACGTTAAATGTTAATAAAATTTTCCGAGAGAAAAGGGAAAACTAATAAACATGTTTTGAGGAAAATATAAGAAATCTATCTGCAATAAAAGGAGGATTCAAATGTCTATAGAATTTGAAACAACAGCAGCAAAATATATAATGGAATGGGGAGAATGGATAGAGAAACTGCAGCTACTAGCAATCCTTAAAATATCCAGAAAGAAAGCAGGCATATATCTTGAAAAACTAATTAAACTTCAAAATTCAGATGGAGGATTTCCCGTAAATTGGAGGAGAGGCAGTAGATCAGGAATCATTGAAACAGCAGTTGCTCTAGAAGCTCTATCAAATCTTAAAGCAGATAGAAAAATCGTTTTAAATGCTGTAAAATTTTTGGAGAAAAAACAGCTGCCCAATGGAAGCTGGATGGAGGAAAATGAAGAGAGAAATAGAAGAGTAGAGCCAACAATAATCACTGCAAAAGTTATAAGAGGTATTGCTGCCTACGATAAGAAACGCAGTTGTTTAGAGAAAGCGATTAGATATTTAATGGATAATCAAAGAACTGACGGTCTCTGGCTTTCATCAAGCATGAAAAATGAAAGCAGTTTGGAAGCTTCAAGTGAAGCTTTAATAGCATTACTGGAGGTTAATAATCCCAAAATAGAGCATGCATTGAAGTTTGGTATAGATGCTCTCTGGAGCACATTTATGGAAAAATTTACGGAGGAGTGGAGGGAGCCTTCAAAGGAAGCACTACATATAGCTGAAGCATTAATTAAAGCAGGATATGGAGATGCTGAAGCCGTAAGGAAAATACTTCAAAGCTATGTGAAAGCTGAGAGGTGGAGATTTGGGGATAGGAGAAGTATAAGTACAGATGAAGCTGTAGATGCCATTAGAATATTAATACTGGCTGGAGTAATAGATGCTGAAGTTATAAAGAAAGTGGTGGAGGAGCTTCTCGATAAAAGGGAAAGGTTAAAAGCAATTATCGAAAAGAAAGAAGAAGATGTTAGAAATTATTTTCTAATAAGATTTGAAGAGATCGGGTTGAGGATAAACGATGAAAAAAGAAA
>QMRB01000065.1 GCA_003649185.1 Thermoproteota archaeon
ACATATACTATGCATATATTTTAAGTAAAAAAATTCAGAAACTCTATGGAAAAGAATATTTTAAATTGGTATATTCTCATCATGAGACTATGGATTGCATCTACTTGGCATACTTTCTATCAAATTTTCTAAAGATCAAAAGAGCTGCATTACTTTGTTTGCCTCCATTTTATAAGAATAGAAGAATACTAAATATAAGAATACAATCCTACGATTTCACATATCCTAGAAATAATCTCAAAAGAATAGTTAAAAAGATAAATCTTATACTGATTTGGAAGATTAAGGAAACTATTTTAAAGATATTGTTAAGCCAATTCCACTTAATTATAGCAGTATCAACAGCAATAGTTGAAGAAATGAATGAAAAGTGGGAAAAGCGGATTAAGATTCTCAATCCAAACACATCATATAGGCATGTAAAGAAAGGGGAGGGAGAAGAAGGGAAAGAAGAATATAAATATGACGCATTGTTTTATGCTAGACTAATACCGGAAAAGGGAATATTTGACATACCGATAATATGGAGAAAAGTAGTGGCGAAAATTCCGGAAGCCAAGATAGCAATAGCGGGAAAATTTCAAAAGAATGAAGTTAAAAGTACATTCTTTAAGCTGATAAACAGATTATCCCTAAACAAAAACGTCATATATATAGGTTGGAAGACGCGTGAAGAGATCGGAAAACTATTAGAAAGATCAAAGATTGTAATATATCCAAGTTATCTAGATGCTATACCTGCAGTTGTCATTGAAAGTTTAGCTTACAACAAACTGGTAATAGCATATAATATACCAGCAATAAGGCATAACTTCCCAATAAGAGAAGTGATAAAAATTGAAGTAGGAAACTACGATGAAATGGCCGAAAAGGTTATAGATGTTCTAAGAAAAGGGAAGTATAGGGTAGAGGTTCCATTAAAATTTCTTGAAAAATTTAAGAGCTGGGACAAAGTTGTGGAGAGCGAGATTGCGATACTGAAAAAACTGTTATAGTATCAATCGAACATGAAAGAAAAGATAACGGAAGATAAGCGATTAGAGAATAAGAAATAGAAAAAATTCTACATTTCTCAATTAAATGCGAAACAAATTGGTAACCTCATAGAATATTCTTGAATAGTGCATAGAATTAAATGCTAAGGAAATCAGTAACTTAAATGAGAGCTCACTTAGGGTAAAGCAAAATTATAGGAATAGGAATGTAAATTGAAAAATTGCTGCTTTTAGATTCGAATATAATAATTATTTCAGAAATCTTTGGCCAATACAAAAATAGAATCAAAAGCTTTAGGAAATATGTAACTAAATCAAAAGATCATGCTACATATTTATCTCAACCAAAAAGAATACAATGATAAAATAGACCAAACTTTAAACTTCATAGGAGAAATATCCGTGAAACATTAAATTTGAACTTGAACGATATGGATATAAACGTAAATCGCTTTAGATAACCCAATAACTGTAGACTATGTAAAAGTTATTGAACATTCTTTCAAAACGATTATCCAAAGGCTTGAGATATTATTCCATAGTGTTGTATTTCTGAAGATCTTAAAATAAACTCTAGAGAGCATTCTCCCCTTGATAGTTAACGGAAAATTTTAAGAAAATTAACTTAAATTACTTCTCCAGTTCTTTAACTGCCTTCCCTAGTATATTGCCCCTCCCACACTCCTAAAAACCGTTTTATGAACCTTCAAATCCTAATCGGACAGCTCTCCCAAAGTTAACCTGTAAGCAGCCATCTCAAACCTATTCTTAAAGTAAATTTAAATATAAATACATTGTGTATATACTTTGGTGATATATTGAGTATAATAACCATAAGGATACCTAGAGAGTTAAAGGAGAAGATGAAAAAGTATAGGGAGATCAATTGGAGTGAAGTTGTAAGAAGGGCATTGGAAGAAAGGATAAGAATTCAGGAAAGAATAGAGGCGACGAGAAGGATGGACGAGATAAGGAGGAAAGTGAAACCGGTGAAGAGGAGAGAGCTGGACAAATGGATAAGGGAGGATAGAATTAGATGAAATATACGGTTGATGCTAGTGTAATGGCAAGATGGTTCATACCGGGAGAAGAATATGAAGAGGAAGCGTTAAAAATAAGAAATGACTATGCGCAAGGAAAAATCCAACTATACGCTCCAACACCAATCATATATGAAGTATTAAATAGCATTTGGAAAGCAGTAACAAGAAAACTCATGGAAATAGGGCAAGCAAAAACATACTGCCAAACCATACCGAAAATAATGCCAACAACCATAAAATTTGAAAGTGAAGATCTAGAGAGAATCATGGAGATAGCCGTAAAGGAGAAGATCACAATATATGATGCAGCCTACATAATCATGGCCATAAAGACGAAAAGCACTCTAATAACGGCAGATAAAAAATTATTGGAAAAGGGCAGAAAATACATTAAAACGATACATCTAAAAGAATATGGAAACCTGCAATAACAATACCGTAACTCGAATCCCCCCACAGCAACATAACAAATTGGAAGACGAGGCTTAAAACATCAACCACCACAACTATGAGGATTGAAGAAATTTGCTGAAACTATGGATTGCATTGTAAAAGAGGAGAATATGGATAGATTAACAGTCATTTGAAGATTCTAATTCTTCAATAAAGGATAACATATTGGAGAGATTTAGGTAAACCTTTATTAACTTCTATAAAGTAGTCATTATTGGTGGCCATATTGAGTAAGTATGTAACTGTATCTGTCAAGATACCTAGAAAATTAAAGGAAAAACTTGAAAGATATGGAATTAAGCCATCCAAATTGCTGAAGAAGGCTATAATGGAGGAGTTGAAGAGAAGGGAAATCCAAGATTTAGAGAAAATGAGAGCTGAGTTAAACGATATAATCGCCAAGTTTTCCAAAGAGTTTATAGTTAGATCGATAAGGGAGGATAGGGAGAAGAGATGAAGGCAGTATTCGATTCATCCTCAATCTTCGAAGCAATCTTACAAGGCAAAATACACGTTCTAAGCGAAGGAGTTACAACACCCCTAGCCTACTATGAACTTGGAAACATTTTATGGAAACGTGTAAGGCTTCATGGAGATATAAGTGAAATGGAAGCATTAAAGCTATGGAAACTGATAGTTAAAACACTAAATTTAATGCAAATAATAGATATAAAAGGCGGTGAAGAAGCTCTTAAAATCTCCATTAAACTAGAATTAACCTTCTACGACTCAGCATATGTAAACTTGGCGAAAACAAAAAACATTCCATTAATAACTGAAGACGGAAAACTACGCAGAAAAGCGGAGAAAATAGTGGAAACACACAGTATAAACGAATTATAACGCATATTCATAATAAGTGAAATGGCTGCTAAAATAATCTCAAATCAAAAATCAAATTAACAGGGAAAAGCAGTTTAAGAGGAGATCTAAACTTAACCATCAAAGTTCAATGTAATCTAAAAAGCATTTTCATGTAACATTTCCAGAACAGGTCATATGCATCTATATATGAGGCAGTCTTTATCCTAACAGTTCTATCCTCCACCAAAATTCCCTCCATTCCATTAATTGCATGAAGATAATCTTTACGTTTCACTGCGAATATGAAGTCGACTGGCTCCTTAAATTGGAAGGGTTTAATGCTTTGAAGTTTATCCAACGCTTCCAAAGTCTTCTTGAAAATCAATGGGCGGGCAATGTTGAGTGGTAAAACACTTATCCAGTTATCCCTCTCAACCCTCTTCACCGTTACTGTTATGATTTCAGGTATCAATTCCTCAGCCTCCCTAGCTGCAGCCTCATCTCCAATAACAGCGATTAATGGAATTTTGTAGTGTCCGAGAAGGCCGGCTGTAAGCCCTATAGCCCCACATTCTCTACCATTAACCTTAATGTATTCGAAGAACTTTTTATCCCAGGAATGGGAGAGGAAGCCTCCAGACCCTTCTCTAGCTGGGAAAACAATGATAATTGCACCTAAAATTTTCTCTCCTCCATAAAACTCCTCCCAAAATGATATTCCATATATATTTGTCTGTGCACTGTGGGGTGGAAGAACCTTAATGAATGGAAGTAAATATTCTAAAACCACATTCCTCCCAAAATTGTGGCTCTCAGACAGATATATCCTTTTTATACCTTTCGAGAATATGGCTGACGCAACAGTGTTTACATCCTCGGTGAGAAGATATCTTCCATAGCATTTCCAAAAGCTTCCAGAGAGGAAGAGAGGCGGCGGTCATCTATAAGTCCACTTACACCCTCCATGTCTGAGAGGATTAGAAAAGCATCATCACTGCGAAAATCATCCAAATTAAACACCAATCACTTTTAGTAGGCGTCGACTATAAATTTAGCCTTTCCATATACTCTAAACTATATAGAGTAGTAGGGATATTTGCAATGGATTATAAAGACTTAACCCTCCAATTAAATTTACGATAAAAGTCCAGGTGGAAAAGTTTATTCAGAGCTTAATCTGCCATCAGCATAGTTCACATTCATAAGGTTTAGAACTTTAAATTGGTAAATCTATAATCATTCTCAGAGGAGGAGTATGGATTGAATTGTAAAGGAGGGGTTATGGATCAATAGTTTTCACTTACATTTCTGAATTAATTCCCCTAAATCCACCACCTTTACCAGTTTTTCAGCCTTTTCCCTAAGTTTTCTATCCTCTGTTACCAGTGTTAAGTTATTTTTTTGAGCTAAGACTATGTATGAGGCATCATAAGTAGTTATTCCCAGCTCTAAGGCTTTTATTAAAATATCAGCTTCATATGGATGAACATCTAATATTTCTAAATATTTCAATGCACTTTTAAACACCTCTATAAAGTTTACAGCTTCTTCGTAAGTCAAATTCTTAGTTAAATATGCCTCCTTCCATATAGCATTTAAAACTTCGTAAATCGTCAATTGCTGAGTATAATTATCATGAATAAGAGGGACATGCTTAAGCTTTAACACATAAACCAAGGAGGATGCATCAAACAAGTATTTATCAGTCAATCTTGAAATCACCTACCCCTATCCTCCCTAATACTATTAACAATTCTATGAATGTCAATTTTATCTAGAATCTTCGCCATCTTGTCAAGCCTCCTACACAGTTCATCCAATTCACGCCTTCTAACCTCTTCCTCCAATGCCCTCCTCAAAACTTCTGAAATCCTTATACCCAGCCTCTCAGCTCTCTCCTTTAACTCCCTTCTCACCTTAGTTGAAATAGTAACATACCTACCCATAATTACCACCATAAAAGTAGTAAATAAAAGTAGTAAATAAAACTTTCACCAAACATCAAATCAACAATCATACAAGCAACCATAAACTCGTCCACCCATCTCCACAAAAACCAATAAAATTAGATAGGGGAAATGAAAATTTTCCAAAGCAAGAAAACGATTAGTTTTGAAAGAAAATTGGAGAAAATAGTGGAAGAGACAATAGATATGCAAAGAAAATTTGGAATAAACTATTTAGAAATTCTAT
>QMRB01000066.1 GCA_003649185.1 Thermoproteota archaeon
TCATATTAATTATCTGCTCCTCACTATCAGCCTCCATAATCTCAAACTCTGAAAACTCTCCAGCAAAAGCATAATTCAATGACAAAAGCCTTCGAATACTTATCTGTTGAAACGATGGAAATATAATGCTAAAGGCATGATTTCACAACAGAACATTTATTAAATATAAATGACAACTCGATATGAGGTTAAATATTTTGCCGGAATTTAATAAAAAATTAATTGAAAAAGCAGGAATAAATACTGATAAACTTCTAAACATGCTCGTAAAAGCTGCAGCCGCAGAATTTACAACCTACTATTACTACACAATACTTAGAAACCAAACAACTGGACTAGAAGGTGAAGCTATTAAAGAGATAGTGGAAGATGCGAGAATTGAAGACAGAAACCACTTCGAAGCATTAATACCAAGAATCTACGAGCTGGGAGGAGATCTTCCAAGAGATGTTAAAGAATTTGCAAAAATAGCTGCATGTAAAGATGCTTACCTTCCAGAAAAACCCACCACAAAAAATATTCTAAAGGTTCTTCTTGAAGCCGAAAGATGCGCTGTTGGAATCTACACGGAAATCTGCAACTACACCTTCGGAAAAGATCCGAGAACATATGATTTAGCACTAGCCATTTTACATGAGGAAATAGAACATGAAGCATGGTTCGAAGAACTCTTAACAGGTAAACCAAGCGGACATTTCAGGAGAAGAACACCCGGAGAAAGCCCTTACGTTTCAAAATTTCTAAAAACATAACCAAATGAGCGATAAAAATACTCCACCATTATTTTAAGCATCATCATCGATATAAATATAAGTTTTCTTTTAAAATATTATTTGGGAAATATCCTTGAGAATAAAACAAAACACTTATTCCCCCATACTACCATATAATAGTACTCATACTTATGAAATTACATGCAAGTTGACTTGGCGTGCTTCCTTCTACATTTTCGTTGAAAACGGTCTCCAAGGCATAAATCCCATCAAACTAGAAAATATCAACCCCTTACAGACAGCTCAACCAGTAGGCACAGCATATGCTTACGCCTACGAATACATAACATTTAAAGCCACATCAAGCTAAGGTGACGACCATGAAAAAACTCATCAATAGAAGATATTTCTTCTTTTTTTCCATAATTACTATGATATTCTTAGCTTGGTACTGCTTCAATTGCCCATTCTATTTAGATGAAATTGAAGGTAGATTTTATAGTGGCCATTTGGATTGGGCTTCTCATGTTAGAAATTATAGAGTTAACGGTACAATTATTCATTATAGCGGATTTTGGGGTGAAGCTGATTTTGGATTTACCGTTATTACTGAATTGTTTAATGCTTCTGTAAACAACTTTAACTTGTATATTGAAGCTGTTAAAATAAGTGAAAAATCATATAATCCTCTTATTAAGGGCTTCACCATTACCATTGAAAGAATTACTCCATTAACCAGCAATGCTTGGGTACAGCACTTTGATGTTAGGAGAATATTTACCGATAATTTAACATACCTGTGTTCCTACAATGAAATACACTTCCCCTCCACCAATCCTCCAGAAAAACTATATATAAAGATAGATTTCACAGTTCACATAATTTTCCATCCATACTTTGAAATTCAAACTGGAAATACCAGATTTGATTTCACATCCATCGGATTTCACTTAAAAGTTTACAGCGGAAGCATAATACTTTCCGTAATGCCAAAATAAAAGAACTAACACTAAAATATCGCTGAACAAACCTTTTAAATTTATTTTGATCCAATTCACTGCTTCTGACACAGCTCTCAGCCATAGCCACTTCCAGTAGATAGAATTTCTATTTATTGGGGTTTGAATGACCAAGCATAGATGAATTGAAGAGAAGGGATAAGATCATGATATACAATTATTTATTTAAATATTTAACAGCCACCAGAAAAACACAAACCGTTAAAAAGATTTCAAATAAACCTTAACAACGAAAAATATAATTTGGAAGAAGAATTAAGTTAGATATTACCAAATTTATTGGCAAATTGATCTCAACAGTTTAAGGTATATAAGAATAAATGCAATCACTTTATCCAAGTTTTTAAGAGACAATTCTTTACAGTAGGAAAATTTTAATCTCCAACTGTCTCTAATATTGATATTCACTGCAAACCAAAATTATCAATTATAAGATTCATAAAAGAAAATTTAGTTTAAGTATTTTTTACTATTTTGATATATACTGTTTGAACCCATGAAGGTTCGTCAGCTGACCACAGGTTTCCCGTACTTTCACTTCCTCCTGCACCGCCAAGATGTACATAAGTTTCCACTCTATTTACTATTTCAATTCTATATGTTTTTGTATTTTGAAGATATATATTGGAGATGGTTAGTGTTTGGTCAACATCAAATCTTCGGTCAAGTGAACTTTTGGAATCTAATAAATATACGGTTTTCTTGTCAACTATAGTATTGCTTGAAGTGTCAATTACCTGTAAAACTGAATATACTACGATATGGCAATCGAAGAAGCCATATCCAGAAGCCCATTGACGAACATATCCTCGCCACTTTACAAGAACAGAGATATCATAATAACCATTTTCTGGGATTAAAGTATATTCCATATTTACCCCAAGCCCATGCTGAAGCTTCACCATATGGAGAAGCAGCTACACATGAAGCATAAAGTTCATGCTTCCCCTCATTTAGAATAGCAGTTGAATAGTGATTACTTTCTGCAACTCCTGCTGCCCAACCATCATGATCGTTGTCTTCATAATCATATGGCGGATAATAGGTGGCGGCGGAAACAGTTGTGGGCAATAGGTTTAGCAGGAGCAACAGTATTATTAACAATTTTTATTATTACTTTTAAACAACATTTAATCACCAATATATATATAAAAGTAAATATATAAAGTTTGTTGAGAAAATGAGCGCCATTATCGCAGAGAATTTAACTAAAAAATTTGGAGAAACATTAGTGTTAAGCAAGGTTAATCTAAAAATTGATCTCGGCGAAAGCTATGGTATTTTAGGCCCTAACGGTGCAGGCAAGTCCACTCTGATTAGGCTTCTTTTAGGTTTGCTTAAGCCTTCATCCGGCTATGTAAAGATCTATGGTTTAGATATGAAAAGGGAGGAGGAGAAAGTTAAAGCATTAAGTAAAATTGGATATATACCTGAGAATCCATCTTTTCCCTTACAGTTCAATGCATTTAAACTTTTATGTTTTTATGGTAGGCTTTATGGTTTAGGGGAAAGTGGACTGAAGGAAAGGATAATTGAAATTTTAAGAGTTGTCAATTTGAAAGATAAAATGTCCGTTAAGATCGGCCATTACAGTAGAGGGATGCTTAAACGATTGGCCATTGCCCAAGCATTGCTATCTAATCCTGAAATTATAATTATGGATGAACCGACAAGCGGTGTAAGCCTTGACGGTGTTCTAGCTTTTAAAAAATATATTAAGGAAAAGATGAATCAGGGAATAACAATTTTCTTATCCACCAATGATTTAGAGGAAGCTTCAGAACTTTGTTCAAGAGTGGGAATATTATCTAATGGGAGAATTATAGGTGAATGGGAATATGGAAAGAGCGGTGAAAGTTTAAGAGATTTCTATATTAGGGTGATGAATATTGAAAAAGATTAAAGCTGTAAGCTTATATGAAATGGAAAGATTGATTAGAAGTGTCAGATTTTATGTTTTACTTTCCTACTCTTTTATCGGTTCACTGATAAGTATTCGCATGAGAAATGTGATGCATTTCATTGAGAAAAAATATGTTTCAAGCTATATTTTGGAGGGAGTTTACATAGGCTTTCCGATAATCATCATGATTTTAGCAATGGATTTAATATCATGTGAATATGAAAATCGACATGCAGAGCTAATATTCTCTAAACCTCTCAGAAAAATGGAATTTGTTTTGGGAAAAATTTGCGCAACAATAATATTGTTCATGTTGAATGTAGCTTTAAGCGCGATCTTCATACTTTTATACATGTACTTTATATGTTTTGAAACTCAGGATCTTATAACTCTATTCTCAACTTTCATTTCAATAGTATGGGGATCTATAATACCATTATCCATAACGGTGTTGATAAATGCTCTCTTAATAAACACGGTGGGAACATTTGCAGCTTCACTGATCGCATGGTACATATTAGATTTAGCTGTAACGCTAATTAATCCTTCAAATATTTTATATAATTGGTTGCCGAATGTGGCATATAGGCAGATTTTAGCGGATAAACATGCCACTGCAGCTTTGACACCTATAATATATATTGTAGTGGCATGTTTAATAGCGGTATACATGCTTAGGAAAAGGGATATCCATTAAATCAAAGTATCAATTGTTAAATTCTATTTAACACTATATGTGGATAAGCGAAAATTATTTTGAAAGAATCGTAAAATTTTATGTTATTGACAGATATAAGAGAATTATGAAAGCAGTAATAGAGGGAACCTCTTCTGAAGACAATTGCATAAATATAAAAAGGTTAGACAATTGTTGGACTTTGCAAGAGGAGGAGATTCAACTTACATAGGTATTGGTAGGCCTTATAAATCTTAAGACTCGTTGAATTCAGCCCTTCGCTCATCTACATCTTCCATGGAAGATTACCCTTTTAATCACCACCCTGTAGAAAGTGCTTGAAGAAAACACATAACTATCTATCTCAATCCATCTTGCATATTAGGTGGAAGCATAACCTTTATGTTTTCGATTTTCCCACCAATATTGGTGGGAAAATGCAATTTAGATTGAAAGTAGATTCTAAAGGTCGAATTTATCTCCCTCGCGAAGTTAGAGAGGAAATCGGTGACTTCGTTATTCTTGAGAAGAGTGAAGAAGGATTTATATTGAAACCTGGAGAAGTTACAAATTTTCTTGAAGAATTTAAGAGGAGTATAACTTCTGAGCCTCCTAGAACAGGTAAACCTGAAAATTGGCCTCCTTCAAAAATGAAAGCTATATGGAGGCCTCCTAGTTGATTGTAGGATTAGACACTAATATCTTGTGTTATGCTCTTGATCCAGCCTATTCTGAACATTTAAAAGTTAGGGAGATTCTTTTAAAATTGTCTCCGGATAATCGTGTCGCCATAAATCCTACAGTGCTACATGAAACATATCATACACTTGTATTCGGTCAAAAGTGGGTCCCATTAGAAGCTAGAAGAAGACTTCAAATGTTGTTGAGACACCCTTATATTGAATTCTTAAATCAAACTAAAAGAACATGTATTATAAGTCTAAATTTGGCTGAAAAATATGGTCTAGGTGGAAGAGACGCATTAATAATAGCGAATTTTATTTCAAATAAAATTTCTAAAATGTATACTCATGAGAGTGAAATTTTATCTTTAAGTACCATACGATGGAGAAAATGGATTTTAAAGTTTATAGATCCCATTGAGAAATAAGTAAATGTAAGTCTGCTTTCCTCTTTTACTGTTTAAATATGATAA
>QMRB01000067.1 GCA_003649185.1 Thermoproteota archaeon
ACCATCAATTTCTTACAAGTTCACCTAGTTCCCATGATTCCGCTGAAAAGAAGTTCCCAGAAAGCTTTTTTAAGCTAAAAAAGAATTATTTCCTATCGGAACCCTATAAAGGGAATTGAAAGTCTAGGGGCTATGTGCATGTATGGCATAATGTCAGGCACTATGAACCCTATAAAGGGAATTGAAAGATCATCTCGGATTAACTTCACCATGCTCTCACCATGCACAGAACCCTATAAAGGGAATTGAAAGCTAAACAGTAAACTAAAAGCAACTAATGAATATGCATTAGAACCCTATAAAGGGAATTGAAAGAATAATGCTAGCAAAATATAGTTACCCCGAACCCACCATTAGGAACCCTATAAAGGGAATTGAAAGTGGCTTGTTTGGGTTTAGATCTTCCCCAAACCCATTTATTCTTCGAACCCTATAAAGGGAATTGAAAGTGACCAATCTGGTGAAGCGATGGCAAGCAATAATTGACACAGAACCCTATAAAGGGAATTGAAAGATACGTTATTACACGACTTTTTAGGGTTAGATATTGAACCAAGAACCCTATAAAGGGAATTGAAAGCTTCTACTGTGAAGCTTATTGTTTCAATTGGTGTTTCGAACCCTATAAAGGGAATTGAAAGTAATAACAATAAAACCAAAGAAAAGGTGATAGATGATGGATTGAACCCTATAAAGGGAATTGAAAGTCTCCTAGCCTCCCATTTGAAAGCAAAAATATAGGTGGGAACCCTATAAAGGGAATTGAAAGAAACTTCCAAACTGTAATTCATATTCTTTACTAAACCGTATAGGTGAACCCTATAAAGGGAATTGAAAGCTTCGAGAAACAAAATATAAATTAGCAAAGCTAAGCAAGAACCCTATAAAGGGAATTGAAAGAAATCCGCCGACTGCTCCGTCTAGCAGTAATGCTGTTGGGAACCCTATAAAGGGAATTGAAAGCGAGTTAAAGCCCATTTGCTAAGCCATGTACCAGCATCAGAACCCTATAAAGGGAATTGAAAGTTTTATAGTCCCTCCATTATACCCCATACTAGAAGTATGAGAACCCTATAAAGGGAATTGAAAGTTTTTAATTGGAAGTTTAAGAATTACGAAGCCATCTCTCCTGAACCCTATAAAGGGAATTGAAAGAAGCATAGCCCGTACAGGATCAAAGTAAAGCCAGTTAAGAACCCTATAAAGGGAATTGAAAGGTCATATACTCAACTAAGACATTATACCTCAAACTTTAAGAACCCTATAAAGGGAATTGAAAGACTCTTAGGAAATTGCAGACTATATTTAGTGTTGAAGGTGAGAACCCTATAAAGGGAATTGAAAGATTGCACATGTAAGCTGAAACTCTCTATCCTCAATAAATTTGAACCCTATAAAGGGAATTGAAAGTCATAGGCACAACTCACAACCCCCTATTTTTAACTCGAGGAACCCTATAAAGGGAATTGAAAGGCAAAGAGTAACTCGTATACTCCTTCAGACGTAATTATTTTGAACCCTATAAAGGGAATTGAAAGTTGTAGAAATGTCCATAGCTGTTATGCTCTGACTCAAACTCTGAACCCTATAAAGGGAATTGAAAGACTTCATCAACACGCTCTTTCGACGGTGCAGGAATATCCGAACCCTATAAAGGGAATTGAAAGTGGATTATGGCGACTTGGGTTCATGAGAAATTTGATGTTGTAGAACCCTATAAAGGGAATTGAAAGATCGATCCCCTGGACTGAAACGATCAATAAACTTCGGTTGAACCCTATAAAGGGAATTGAAAGCTTAAACTTCAATTTAAACGTAAAACCGGCCGACACTATCAAGAACCCTATAAAGGGAATTGAAAGCCAAATGGAATAAACAGGAAAGTGTCGCCAGCCTTCTCATGAACCCTATAAAGGGAATTGAAAGCTGAAAGGAGAAGTAGAAATGAACAACAATAACGACGAGAACCCTATAAAGGGAATTGAAAGTTTTGTGCATAAACAAAACACCATTCAACTTTAGGAGGAGGAACCCTATAAAGGGAATTGAAAGAGTTGTTTTGGTTTATGATGTGTTAGGGCTGCACGCCAACACTTGAACCCTATAAAGGGAATTGAAAGAATGTGGCTTAACATTCATCCCCATCGTGATGATCCAAAGAACCCTATAAAGGGAATTGAAAGGCTCCTTAGTAAGAGTTAAATAGTAATCAATTTTATCCAGAACCCTATAAAGGGAATTGAAAGATTTGTTTGAGTTTTAAGGAGCCACTTGCAAAAACCATTAAGAACCCTATAAAGGGAATTGAAAGCTCATGGCTTACAACCCCATTATCTTTTTAAGTATCTCTAGAACCCTATAAAGGGAATTGAAAGTATGACACAGATGTTAGCTGTGCGGCGTCTTAGATACATGAACCCTATAAAGGGAATTGAAAGGCACTATTTTGTCGTGTAGATTGAATCGCTCGATGATTTGAACCCTATAAAGGGAATTGAAAGTGTTTACTATTAAGCCTACTCTGGCTGGTGTTTCATATTCGAACCCTATAAAGGGAATTGAAAGATGGCTGTAGCGGGGCTACCATACATCACGTCTAAACTAGGAACCCTATAAAGGGAATTGAAAGTCCTAGTGTTTTCCAATGCCTCTTTAGGGCAGTTAGGAATGAACCCTATAAAGGGAATTGAAAGTTGGGCTTTACTTAACAACAAAAATCGATTAATGCCTAAATGAACCCTATAAAGGGAATTGAAAGCATTTAATTTTTCGTCTGCCAACCTTGATGGTTACTTTGTTTCGAACCCTATAAAGGGAATTGAAAGTCTATGTAGGTGTAGCCGTCAAGATAGCATGGAGGATTACCAGGAACCCTATAAAGGGAATTGAAAGCCAAGCATAAGATAAATAACCTTAAGCTTGTACAGGACAGAAGGATAGAACCCTATAAAGGGAATTGAAAGTATTTACTGTTAGATTTAAGTCTGCTGGCAGTTTGCAGCCGAACCCTATAAAGGGAATTGAAAGTCATGATAGGCTACACTAACTTCAACTCTTATTCTACCTTGAACCCTATAAAGGGAATTGAAAGATAGTTACATCTTCTCTTCCACCCTTTACAACCTTGGTTTTGAACCCTATAAAGGGAATTGAAAGCATGATAAATTTTCTTGGACAAATGTAAATGTAATACTGGAACCCTATAAAGGGAATTGAAAGCTAAGCTTTGCGGGATCCCAAAATCAACCCTACACCACAAAGAACCCTATAAAGGGAATTGAAAGTTATGAGAGGGAAAGAAATGAAAACTCTGGAAGAAATATGGAACCCTATAAAGGGAATTGAAAGCTTATCCACTTCCCCGGCTTGCAATCGTGTATTAAGCATGAACCCTATAAAGGGAATTGAAAGATTGGACTAAGCGGGAATTACAAGGACTAAAAAACTTTATGAACCCTATAAAGGGAATTGAAAGGTTTCGCGGGGATCCTATACAAGCTATTAACTTAACTATCTGAACCCTATAAAGGGAATTGAAAGCCACACTCAAACAATAAAGCGAATTAAATTCATGCAAACAATTGAACCCTATAAAGGGAATTGAAAGCTTGATGAGGGTACCTAGCGGGTTAACGGGACTCCTAGAGGGGAACCCTATAAAGGGAATTGAAAGATCTGAACGCTTGGAGGTCTAACTCTTGTGCGGTTTCCGAACCCTATAAAGGGAATTGAAAGTCTATTACGAGGATAATAAATGGTATGCTGGTGATGATCCGAACCCTATAAAGGGAATTGAAAGAGGTAGTAGTCTGCGAGAAAACTGACTGCGTCTGCAATGGAGAACCCTATAAAGGGAATTGAAAGTTTAAACTAGAAAGAAAACATTACGTTATTATAATAAGAACCCTATAAAGGGAATTGAAAGTACTTTTAACTTTAGCAAAGATGTACCATTAAAAATCATGAACCCTATAAAGGGAATTGAAAGTCAAAGCCAAGTTACAGTTCGCATATATGAAGTTGAGAACCCTATAAAGGGAATTGAAAGACAAGTTTTGCAGACGACTGGTTAGCGCATAGCATTACAAGGAACCCTATAAAGGGAATTGAAAGATTGAACAACTAAAAGGAATAGGCATAGACTTAATCAAAGACAGAACCCTATAAAGGGAATTGAAAGTAATGATACATTGCTTACGTTCACGGTCAAACCATTCACAGAACCCTATAAAGGGAATTGAAAGATAAAAGTATAACCATCAAGATAACCGGGAACTGAACTTGAATAGAACCCTATAAAGGGAATTGAAAGTAATATTTTTTGGTGGGGTGGTTTTAGGATTGATTATTGGGAACCCTATAAAGGGAATTGAAAGACGCCGAAAATAATGTATGATGCTTCTTCAACCATGCTTCCGAACCCTATAAAGGGAATTGAAAGAATATATTCCCTATGACTGTAGCCCCTGTCGAAGCAATTTGAACCCTATAAAGGGAATTGAAAGTTTAAATATTAGAATTGTTGAGGCTGGACCACCTACTAGTCTGAACCCTATAAAGGGAATTGAAAGCCCATTCCTCAGAATATAATAATGGATCTCCGAGAATTTGGAACCCTATAAAGGGAATTGAAAGCTTGACTTTCAAGCCACCATCTATACGCATCCTTAATATACGAACCCTATAAAGGGAATTGAAAGATTATGTTGGCTAAATCTAGCATTATAACCATGCCTCCGAACCCTATAAAGGGAATTGAAAGAGTAGTTGGATTGCTTCGGGGATGTGGAGTTCGTAGTAGCGTTGAACCCTATAAAGGGAATTGAAAGTAATAACATTCTCAATTGGAATCGCCATATTCACAAAAGAACCCTATAAAGGGAATTGAAAGTCTAGGAGTTTTACACCTTTGATTTTTATGTGGTCGTCGAACCCTATAAAGGGAATTGAAAGATCACAAAGCTAAGATGACCATCAGTCTTATGCATCAAGAACCCTATAAAGGGAATTGAAAGTTTTCGTCTTTGGTAAATTCCTTCATAAAAGCTAATCTTAAGGAACCCTATAAAGGGAATTGAAAGATGGTTTTTGAATATTCCAAATAGAATTTATGATCAATTGAACCCTATAAAGGGAATTGAAAGACTGAAACTGGAGGTGGTGGAGGTGGAGGATACACTCCTCGAACCCTATAAAGGGAATTGAAAGCCAGTTGTGCCAGTTGGAGAGCCGCTCGTAATATTGCTGAACCCTATAAAGGGAATTGAAAGATGTTGATTACTATGTAATAACAGCTAACAGCTTTA
>QMRB01000068.1 GCA_003649185.1 Thermoproteota archaeon
GGATCTTATTGGAGGCATTCTGATAATGTTAAACATATTTAAATTCTGTATAGGTTTCAGTATGTGTTCTAGTTCGCCGGCTCTCTGAATGGCAACAATAACATTCGGGTTCAACGATAAAATTAGGGATATTTTCAGGGTTCTGGCGCCGATCCCTGCAATCCAACCGCTAGTATTTACAATTATTATTTCGCAGCTATTTTTTAACGCCTTATCCAGCATTTTTCGGGCACCTATAATTACACGGTCAATAAAGTTTCTAGGCGAGTTTGAACCGACGAAGAAGGCATCCTGCAAAGGTATCTCGGAGAGAAGTGTTATATAATTGTTTACGAAGCCTAGGCCGATAGTGGTTGGAGGACCTATATCTGATTGTCCTAGATCGTTGTCTATTATTGCAGTTTTATATCCGTGACTGAAAGATTCATTTGCAAGAAAAGTGCAAAAAGTGGATTTTCCGCAGTCAACATCGCCTAGAACGAGAATTTTGATTGGTTTGTTAAAATTGAGAATCTTCTCAGCAGACAGCTTCCATTCACTTGGAATAAGTATTTCGTCAAACTCTTCGAAAGATCCTCCCTCACCCAACTTTAACTCTAGAATGGAATTCTCAACTGCTTTAAAGATCATAACTTTCGAACGCGGAACCACCGTTGAGTCTTTAGGGGTCAGTTCTCTCCCTAAAACGTATATTCTCCCTTCAAGTACATTGACGAATGCGGGTCCTTCCACTTTTATAATTTTATTTTTGGACAGGTTTAATTTCATATTTTGGAACCCCACTTTATTTTTTCACCTTTACTTAACGCAATATTATATGCGGCTTCAACATCCACGTTAAATGCGAAGTTTCTAGCAGAGATTGAGGTTAATGATGATTCATCCACCAATTCGATATTTGACTTTAAGGGGAAGTTTAAAAAATTTTTCTTCAATTTCTTCAGCAAAATCTCAAGGTATTTTCCCCCACCACGCCCAATTTTAATGATTCTCTCTTTTGAGGGGCAGAAGGTGAGGATGTCTTTAATGAAACTTATTAGATCATCTACTTCATTAAAGGTTTTGGATATTATGGGGAAGCCGTCTCCTAAAACCATTACGCCATATGTGAAGCCTGGATCGATTCCTATGATTAGATAATTGAAAAATTCTTTGCCGTGAAGGAGACTTTGAATTTTGAAGATCAATTTTTCAGGTGGATCTTCATTCACCAATACGATTTTGAAGGAAGAATTCAATTTCTCTTTAATAGACGGATCGTCGACCAGCAGGATCTTAACTGATCTTGGAAGTTTATTTAAATCCTCAAAGGAAATGTCGATGAAGGATAGATTAAACTCCTTCATGGCTTTAAGTAGCATGTAATGTTTTCTAGGATTCTTCACTAGTAAGCCTATTTTCCGCAAGGTTTAAATCACCACAAATTCCGATTAGGGAGAACCATTTATAATATTAATGGAATGAGGATTATATATTCTTTGTAAAGATAAGGTGATATTGTGGAGAAGGCTGGAGAAGGAGAAGTTAAAGCAATATCCTTAGGGCTTTCAGAAGTTGATAGAATACTTGGAGGAGGAGTTAGATTAGGTGAAATGGTGTTGATCTATGGAGATTCAGGAACCGGAAAAACGTCATTCGCGATGACTACAACCGCTAATTGTATCTCAATGGGATTTAACGCTATTTATTTTTCAAGTGAAAAACCATTTGCAGCTGAGAGGATTATTGAAATTTTGGGGAAGAACAGAATGGAAGAGGCTAAGAGAGTAATAGTATTCATGCTGGATAATTTTGAAAAACAGATGGAGATTATAGATCGGCTTGAATATTTCATAACGCCAAAAGTTAAACTTATAGTTATCGATACGATAACAAGCCAGTATAGAAATGTAATTGCAGATAGAAATGTTGGAATAAAGGCTAATAAGGAATTGAATAAGCAGCTAGCCTTGTTGAAAACAGCTTCCAAGAAGGGGATAGCGGTCCTAATTACTGGACAGGTAAGAGATATTATGGGTGAGGAAAGAGAGGAGGTTGTTGCCTCAAACGTTTTAAAATATTGGACTGACAATATTTTAAGACTTGAAAAATACAGGGATCGAAGATATATAGTTGTGGAGAAGATTGGTGGAAAGATAGTTCCGGAGATTAGAATACCATTCAGAATTGTTGAGAGAGGTATATTATATGGAGGCATATAAGTTCATTCTATATATCATATGGAAATTTTTTCCAGCATATGTTGCAAATGCTTCACCAGTACTCTTAATTAAGAAGGGAAAGCCGATAGATTTTAATAAAAAATTCATCGACGGCAAACCCATATTTGGTTCACATAAAACTGTAGAAGGATTTCTCACAGGAACTGTTGTGGGAACTATCTTTGGATATCTGCAAGATATGAATAATCCTTTAAGAGGGGTTTCCTTATCTTTGGGAGCGATGATCGGTGATCTTCTAGGATCTTTCATAAAGAGGAGGATGGGAATAGAAAGTGGAAAGTCTGCACCAATCTTAGATCAAGTAGCATTTATCATAGGGGCTGTAACATTTTCAAGTTTCTTCAGCCATTATAGTTTGATGGAAGCTGTAACGATAATTCTTGTAACCATACCAATACATATTGCAACAAATTTAATAGCATATCTTCTAAAAATAAAAGATGTACCTTGGTAAGTTATATCCATCCTATCTTTATAGCTAACAAATATTGTAGAAGAATGAATGAGAAGATGAAGAGGGCTACTCCAATTCCAAGAATGATGCTTGCATATTTTGGATCTGAGGATATTCTACTTCCACGCTCGGTAAGGAACAGTCCAAGTGTTCCTCCAAGAAGCAAAATTAATACAACTACGGATTCAACGATCGTTTGATAATCGAGAAACGGCATTATGAAAGTGAACCTGGAACCCATAGGATAAGCCCATATTGAAGGTTCAACCATAGAATAAATGGAGCCCCCTGCAAAAAGTATAAAGAGTATAACGCCTATGATAGGGAAGAAGTTTTTAAGAAGAGAAGTTAAACTATGCAGTTTTGATAATATCTTGGAAAAGTACATGATCGCCACCACTTGTTAACAGAATGATATATGGCTTAATAACTATGTTCACGAAGAAAAATTAAAATGTTACGATTTTCATTTCCAAGAAGGAGATGGATGATGAACGATGTTGAGGCTATATGTGCCGGATATTTTTATAAAAGTAATTTTGGGTTCATAATTCCATCAAGATGGATTTCTCCTGAAAAGTGCATGGAAATTCGTAAAATAGTAAATTTAACAGAAAAGATACTAAAGGAGATTATGAGAGTAAGCGGGGATTTCGGATTGAAGATTACTCCTTCAATAGGATGCATCAATATAGCTGAAAGCAGGAGGCAGATAACTTATCTCGCTATAGGGCAGGAATTGAAGGATAAAGAATGTATAATACCATCAATATACAATTATTTAAGCATAATTGGATTGGAAAAACCATTAATAGATAATTTCTTTCTATATTATCATCCACCTATAAAAGTAATAGTGGATAACAATATTGTTCAGGTAGTTCCCAGAGATTGCACATTATTAAAGAAGGATAATTTAGATGTGAAGCCGCAGTTAAAGATAAACACATATAAAGTTGACTTGGAAACCATAAAGTTAATGGTGAGAGCTATAATAAGACAGTCACTATGGGAGAAGGCGATTTCAGCTCCCTCTGAGAAAGCGGTGGAATGGTATAGTGAAGAGATTTTCAGGAGAATTCATGAAAAAGAGAAGAAGAGCATTATACTGAGAGTTACAGAGATTAAGGAGATAATTTTGGAGAAGATGCAGAGCCTGATGAATAGGATAAGAGGAGAATTGAAGGAAGAGATTGATTTAATGGAAGAGTTAATGGATAAATTAGTATGAATTTATTTTTTCAGAGGTTGAGCATAAATGGAATATATGTATAAGTCTCCATTGCATTTAGGGCATTGGCCAATCCTTTTAAATATGTAATCTCCTACTTTGAATTCTCTTTCCTCTTTGAAATTGCAGGAAGGATTGGAACATTTAATGACTGTGATCGTCAGATGTCTTCCTAGCAGGCGAAGCTTCATGATTTTTCTATGCTGATATGATAAGTAAAATGAGAGGGAGAGGCAGACTAAACCCGAAATGAAATAATCCATGGAGAATGCGTTGAAGTCGCCTACTCTTTGAAGTTCAAATAATCCCAAACTTAATAGAATTAACGAAAATAATGAGAGAATTACCGATAGGATGAGGAAAATGTTATTTTTAAGATTACTCATTTCATAGCCTCCTATTGGGAAATTCCAAGAGTATTACCTATACCAGCTACAATTACAGTTTCACCTTCATGAACTCTCTCTTCAATAATTGTGAGAAGTTTGTTTAACGCTTTTTCAGAAGCCATAACTATATTTTTCTTAATGGGGTTAATGGCCTCCTCAAGGGACATTTTTATTGCGATTGCATCTAGAGGAATTTTATACTTTGTTGCAATCTCCTCTATCTTATATTTTTCAGCTCCAGGGCCGCCTATCGCAGCACCTATACCCTCAGCCACCCTTCCAGTTTCTTCTCCTTCAAGTTTCAATGCAGCATCTATCATTATAATGCGGCTTATATTTCCTCCATTTTCAGCTATTATTCTAGCTATCGCCTCCCCCGGTTTACCTACCTCTGCACCTGGACCTTTAGCTTTTAAAGCTATAATTCTCCTACCCTTATAATCGAACTCTGATGCTACAATTTTTTCAGCAATTTCCCTGTGAGGTTTTCCATAGATAAGCTTGGCTACAACTAATGCTCCAACACCGTCACCGATAGGCTTGCCATTTGAAAATGCATCTACAGCATTGTAGAATGCTTCAGCATACTTCATGAGAAGAGGAAGGTTCATTTGAAGCTGCATTATAAATACCATGTTCTTCGTCTTCTTCCCCAATAATAGTAAATGTCTTATCTCTCTGTAAAGAGTGTTGAGAACTATGACTGTTTCCAGTAAACCTTCCAGGTTGGGAAGATTTTCAGATGAGACGTTGGGTGCTATACGTTTAATGAATGCTTCGATACGATTATCTCTAACATTTAATAGATGATCTAGTTTTTCTATGATTCCTCTAGGATCAAGATCGACGGGTTCAATTATGAAGAAGTCGAGGAAATCTTCGATCATAGGTGAAGGATCGAAATCTGGTTTGCCCAGCTCTTTTACACGTTTAATTGCCGTTTGCTTTGCACGTGA
>QMRB01000069.1 GCA_003649185.1 Thermoproteota archaeon
CTTCGAGGAAACAAACAATTTTAAGGTGAGAATTATTGCAGCAGGATCAATGGCAGGACTTATATCGATAAAAAATGGAGAAGCAGATATAGCCGGTATACATCTATTAGACGAAGATAGTTTAACGTATAATGTACCGTATTTAGCGAAGTTTAACATTGAAGGAGCAGTATTAGTTAAGGGTTATAGGAGAAGGCAGGGAATAATGTTAAGAAAAGACTGTAAAGATAAGGTTGAAAATTTCAAGGATATCTTGAAGAGTGGATTGAGATTCATAAATAGAAATAGAGGTTCAGGAACCAGAATTTTAATAGAAAATCTAATTAAAAAAGTCTCTGAAGAAATGGGGATAAGCATGGAGGAAGCTAGAAAAATGTTGAAAGGCTATAATTTAGAAGTGAAAACCCATGCTTCCGTAGCAACGGCAATAAAAATGGGAAGAGCAGATGTAGGTGTAGGCGTAGAATTTATAGCTAAACAGTATGGCTTAGAATTCATACCTTTAAAGGAAGAAGAATATGACTTTCTAGTGAAAAGGAGAAGTTTAAAAAGAGAAGCTGTAAGAAAATTTATAGAAATGTTGAAAAGTGAAGAAGTTAGAAAACTCCTAAATGAAATGGGAATGAAGCCTTCAAAGGAAATTGGAAATATTATTTGGCCCCTCTCCAGGTGAAATAAAATGAAAATTATAGCTTTAGCCGATATTCATGGAAGGAAAAGAATTATCCAAAAAATTAATTGGAAACTGCAAACGATTGAAGCAGACTGCATAATAATCGCGGGGGACATAGCAAAATACATGTCGATTGAGGAGGCTGCAGAAATTCTAAGCGAAATAAAAAAATTAGAGTTACCGGTAATCTATGTTCCAGGAAACATGGATAACCCCAAACTGATAGAGGGAGTAAACGTTAATGACACATATTGTATACATGGAAGATCTTTAAACTTTAAAGGATATATTCTCATAGGAGTTGGAGGAGCTTTAAAAGGCCCCTTCAGAACACCATTAGAGTATGCGGAGGAGGAGATCATGGAGATTCTTAAATCAACTCTAAATATGGATGAATGGAATAAAGTGATCTTAGTGACTCATACTCCACCATTTAACACCAATGCAGATAGGTTAAGTTGGGGTGAACATGTTGGAAGTAAGGCTCTAAGGAAGATTATTGAAGAAAAAGAACCAATAATAAATATTTGTGGACATATACATGAGGCGAGAGGTAAAGATAAAATAAAAGAAACGTTAATCGTTAATCCCGGGCCAGCTATGCAGGGATACTACTCTAAAATAGAAATTTCGGAGAACGATGTTAAAGTTGAAATGTTAAGAATTTAATTGTTAAAAAGCTTTCTCCCTAAACAGTCTATTCATTAAAAGATACTTTTCCAACAATAATTTTCTTTTAGAAAGAATCTCTTTGATGTTTGGAAGCTCGCTTCCAGTAAATATTTTTGTGATTAAAATATTCGGTCTTATAGTTAAAGCCATTTCACAACGAATACTTTCAGGAATGCCTCTAAAAACTTTCTCTTCAACCTCCAAGAAGCCTGATACAACTTTAGGCTTCAGCTTCTTATCGAACATGGATAGAGTTCTGTCTATCTCACGCTCTAGAAATGATATTAGTGGCTCTTCATCCTTAAAGCATCTTAAAGCCATTTCAAAAACCCTTTCCAGATCTCTATAAACCTTATAGTATAGTTCAGCATTTTCCTTCCTTGGATTCCATATACGCTTTACAGGTTCATCATAGCCATGATAGCAATCGTAGAGAAAGTTAAAGTATTCATGGTAAATTATAGCTTTTAGATCATTATAAGGGTAAGTCAATATTTTTGCTGCCGCCAACTGTACAGTAGGAACAAGAAGCTTTAAATCAGAATTATATTTATAAGAGAATCCTGAAGAGAAGATTAATTTAAGCTTTTTATCGATCCGTTTAATCCAATTTGCCTCATGAACCTCCACATCTGCAATGAAAGGTAGCTCTGTTTCACATCTAAATTCTTCCACGATTTTAGGGATCCATATGTTTGCTACTCGCTCCACTCTCTCTTTAAGTGAAGAGGATATTCTACCATAAGATATTATTCTAATATTCAAGGGATCACCAAGCTATGATAAAGCAACATTCAATTTAACTTTTTTCTAAGATGTCGCATCTGAATATGTCATTGTAATTTTCCCGTCTCCTCACAAGCTTGATTTCACCGTTATCTCGCATAACCACCGCAGCTCTAGGCCGACAATTATATTGGCTCGACATGGATATACCATATGCACCTACATTTAGAATTGCCAAGAGATCTCCCGGCCTTATAAGTGGAGCTTTAAAACCAATATAAAATATATCCGAACTTTCGCAGATTGGGCCGGCTATATTGTAAATTTCATATTCATCTTTAACCTTTGAAAGGGGGATTATCGGATGAAAAGCACCATATAATGCTGGGCGTATAAGGTCGTTCATTCCAGCATCTACAAGAACCCACTTATAGCCGCCGCTCTCCTTAACATAGTTCACCCTTGTTATCAATATTCCTGCATCGCCCACTATAAAGCGGCCTGGCTCCAAGATAATTTTAAAATCGTCATCAAAGATTGAACCGGCATAGCTGGTTAAAGGCTTAACCACATTTTCACAGTAATCAGAGATAGGGAAAGATTTTTCATATTCCCTATAGGATATTCCGAAGCCTCCGCCGAGATCCACATATTTTAATGCCAATTTTAAAGTTGACTTCAATTTTCTACAGAAATTTACAAGCTTCTCTTTCACTTCAACATATGGAAAAATATCTAATATTTGGGAACCTATATGGATGTGAATTCCTTTAACATTGACATTTTTCATTTTTTGTGCTTTCTTATAGGCAGTGTACGCACTGTCCGGATCCATACCGAATTTATTGAATCGTCTACCCGTAGTTATGTAGTGGTGTGTATCCACTTTAACATCGAAGTTAATTCTAATTCCAAGCGAAACTTTAACATTAAATTTTGAAGCAAATTTGTCTATTAAGGAGAGTTCTTCCATACTTTCCACATTGATTAAAAGAATATTTTCACGTATCGCCTCAGCTAATTCTAGAGGTGATTTCGACACTCCATCGAATACTATTCTCTCTGGAGGCATATTTACAAGTTTAGCTGCATATAATTCTCCACCTGAGACAACTTCAGCTCCAGCCCCCATATCGCGTAAAACTTTCAGTAAAGCTAGAGTTGAATTAGCTTTATATGCGTAGCATATCAAACTGTTCTTCCATAAATTTGTAACATTACTGTGGAGATTCAAATAGTTTTCTCTCACCCTTTCAGCATCCAAAAAATAGAGTGGCGTGCCATATTTGTCTACAAGTCTCTTAAAATCCACATCGAAATCATGGATAAATTTTGTAAACATATTGGAGATCATTAAGTCCACCTAGACATATAGATTTAGACTCAATATAATAGCGTTTAAAACCACTATATAATGTTAAGGCATTTTAATGTTCATCGGTGAATAAATTTCTAGACTAATCTTTCAAACCGAATAAGATAATATTCAGCAACAATCAGCATATTGAATAAAATTATGGATACTTTAAAAGAGGAAAATAGGGAAATAATCATATTACCATTCGAATAATTCCACGTTGGCTCTTGGAACTATCACTCTTTTACCATCTTGCAGCTCTATTTCAACCACTCTAACAGGAGATTCTGTTTCAACCTTCTGTAATTCAACTGGTAAACTAACCACTTTCGCTAATGCTCCAAAGTAGGGTGCCCTGATAACTCTCACTTTTGTTCCAGGCTGCATGCCTCCAACATAGATTTCAGCCTCTTCTGGAAGGCTTAAAGGATCGACATCAAGTTTTGGAATGATCACTTCCGGCCTAATTACACCAGCTCTAATCTGGGTGGCGCCATCAATACAAGCTAATTCACCCTCATTCTGCTTGAGAAGATCAAAGGTTTTTTTAGCCATTCTCATCTTTCCGAAACCCTCTGTAATTATAACGGTCATTGGAATATCCTCTCTCCCAGTTATTGCAACCCCTATTTCATATCCCAAGAAATCTGAGAAATCTTTAAAGTCCATTCCCCCTACAACTAGACCCTTTGCCCCAACACTCATAGCCTTCTTCATAACCTCCGCCGAAGCATATGAACCTCCAATAACTATTTTGTCCTTCCACTTTGATGAAACCATGTCTACAGTTAATTCATCGTCAGGTGAATCCACAGCAACATAGACGGCTCCATGTCTCTCTCCGCCTATACCGAATATTCCCTCTATGAATGTTGCTGCACAATCTATTCTTACACCCTCCTTCTCAATGATCTCTGTGACTATTCCAGGTATGTAGGCATTCACTTCTACAGGTATTGGAGGCTCTCTAATTATGACTTGTCCTGTAACCTCAGAGATATGTTCAATATATCCGTCAACGGGGGATTTAATCTCAGATTTTAGAAGGCCGAAGAAAGCTTTATACATGGCTATTATTTCATCTTTTTTAACAGGATCTCCAACCTTCTTCTTCATATATATTGGAAGCTCTTCAGGTTCTACTCCTAAAATTGCTGCAGCACTTACAACTCTAATATCGCCGGGCATATTTGTTCTAGCTACTATAGTATCATATGAAACTTTATCATCTTTGTTTACTAAAACTTCTCCTGGAAGTGGTAGACGTCTTATTTTCCAAACTCGTGAAAGAGGAGATACTCTAAGACCGGGAGTATATGCATGTGCAGATTGCGCTTTCTTTCCGGAACTTACAGAACCAGACATTTTTACACCTCCTAAATTCTCTCCTTGCTTAGAATACTTTCAGGATATGCGTCTAACGCTCTAAACCATTTGAGAAGCATCTCTCTTCTAGTTTCAAAGTCTTCTGGTAGATGTAAAGGTCTTCCCCTGGCATCGATAATGATTCCTCCAGCACCACCCCAAACTTCAGCCTCTCTTTTCTTTCCTTTACCTGTTCCCACATCGAAGTCTGATGAAGGTTCAATCACAACTTTTGCCGTTTGATCTGCAGGTAGAGGAATACTGGCTATTTCACCATAATTTACAACTTTCTCAACTGTTGAACCATCAGGCATATGAGCTGTAACTTTAACGGCTGGTCCAGAGCTCTTTGAATGGCCGTCTAAAGCTATTGCTGTTCCAAGTTTAACTATGCAATCTCTCTCAAAGATCTCCATGGC
>QMRB01000070.1 GCA_003649185.1 Thermoproteota archaeon
AACAGCTATACCGGAAGACATTGAAGAAGCAGCTGAAAGTCTAGGTGCTAAGACAACTGTAAAAATAAGGAGAATAATAGTTCCAACAGTTATAAACTCTTTAAAATATATGATCCTCATAACGTGGATTCAAATGGCAACGGAGGTTAGCACATCTATAATAATAGGTGGATTGAGCGGAGCGCAGGGATGCTATCACCAAGCTCCAGTAACATATATAATTTACACTGATGTCACACTGTCAGGTTTAGCCTACGCAAATATATCATCATGCATGATATTGATAACGTTAAGCATTATCATAGCAATCTTCACTTTAACATTTAACATCAAAAACATTAAAAATTTAATTCACACTTATTTCCTATCATAGGAAATGAGAAGCTAACAACTTTATCCCAGAATAAAAATTATTCCTTTCAATTAAAGTTTGGCTAAATTCTCCAACTTTTTGGCAAGCTGCGCCAAGTTAGAATTCTTATTTGCCCTCATATTAACTAAATTGTAAACTTCAGATCTCCTCAACTTTCTGGCAGAACTGATATCTCTAGCTGCAGCAACATCAATTTGATCTCTTGAAAAGACATGCTTTGGAGAAGCCTCCACCATTTCTTCTCTCCTAAAATAGAATTCATCTGTCACAATACCTTGAGATTTTGAAATGTTTCTCAGCGATTTTGCCAAAATTTTTCCAAATCCCGTCAACGTAATTCTTTTAGTTTTAGTTGAAACCTCCTCCTTTACAAGCCCTCTGGATAACAATTTGGAAATTAACCTACTATACCTATTCTTCACTGCAGGATTTCTAGGATTCTCACCGCACCATTTAATTATCGATTTCACCGAGTCTGCCCGTCCACCATGTTCAATCAATACTACTAAAATTCTCATCTCATCATATGATGGATGCTGAAGACGGTTTCCAGGCAAATAGATTTGCTGCGGTTTAGAACCTCTTCTCATCCTAACCTTATTAAACCATTCATCATATTCCGGCGTTCCCGGCTCTGGAAGATACCATCCCCTATCTTCTGGAGGAACAACATAAACTTGAACATTCGGAAACATTAAACTCGCAATCAATATTGCTCCATATGCTTCTTTAGTTGTAGATGTAACGTCTATTAGAACCTTCCTCCTATTATCCAAAACCTCCAGCTTTAAAACTTTATATATTGATGTAAATACCTCCTCATAGCTTTGAGGATCTATTCCCAAAATTTTCGGTTTCATATCTGCAAAAGAAAGAACTTTCTCCAAATCCTTAACATTTCTTCTCGAAGCATAGCCGAAGGGATCCCTCTTCTTATCATAGATAAGGTAAATTGCCTCTATAGGCTCCTTTAATCTCCAATAATTCACCCCATCGATAATTCTCTGATAATCGTGACCCACCAAACACATTAGTACAACCATTCAGTTCACTCTCGCAGCTAACGGTATCCATCTTCAAAAATAGTTATAAATAATATGTTATAGTATCAATATAAGCATTACTATCACAAATATTCAACACAATCCACATGAAATTTTGTACAATACAACCTTAAAAAAACACCGATTCAAGGACAGAATTAACAATAAATGAACATGAATAGTAATCAAAAATAGGGACGGTATCAAAAATTTGTTACTAAAATCATCGAATGAATTACCGTACAGTTCTAAAAATAAGATATACAGTTGCAGATTACAATAAAGTAAATTTAAAGTTAATTTTATAAAATTAATTCAAAAGTGAAGTTAAAATATGTTTTTTACTTAGATATTTTATTGACATATATGGGAGATTTAAAATGAAAGCAGTGTACATGGACTTCCAAAAAATCAGCTTGAAGTTGGCGGAAATCTTCGAAGACTTAAAAACACCCATTCAAACCACACTATTATATAATGGAAGAACAACCCCCCACCCAATCCTTAGAGATAGAGAAAAAATAATCAAAGGAATTAATATAACCGGTTTAAATTTTAGAAGACTCAACAAAATCAAACATGAAAAAAGAGTTTTAGCTGTAGACGCATCACTAAAAACCCTGTTCGACTGTGGAAGTTTCAAAATAATAATTGGAAAAGTTGCAGGCATAATATGGAAAGGTAGAAGAAGATACTTTGAAAAGGAACATGAAATACGAGCAAAACTTGTTAGAACTAAACTTGAAACATTAGAATTTCTCTTCGAAATAGAACTTTCCACAGCATATAAAATGTCTAAGAGAATTGGAGAAGAAGATTACTGCATTCTAGACAGACCATTAATAGCAGTACCAGCATATAGAGAGAGAACTATAAGAGTTATGAAAAATTTCTGCAGAGCAATGGCGGAAAAGAAGATAAGAGTTGTAGGAATAAGTAAAACCTCAAAGCTAGAGATAAATACAGGTGAAAGCCTCCTAGGCTACCTTTACAGTAAAGGAGAAAAATTAATGAAAAATAAATCATGGTACTACCATCCCCTCTTCAAATTAAGCCAATATCCGAAATGGTATTTAGGGGATGTAACCATAGTGAAATTCTCATCCGACAGCAAACATGTATTTAGAGTAGACGTCAACAGAAGAGATCCGGAGATCATAAATAATCTGAAAGAAGTTTTAGGAGAAATTGCATATCTGGATGATCCATCAATACCGGGCTATCCATATCCTCCAAGATGCTGCCATGAAGAAGCAAAAATAAGCAAACAAGAATTGGAAACACTTAGACTCACATTTCTAGAGGAGATGAAAAAGTTCAAACTGAAAGAACGATTAATACTCAACACTAAATCATCAAACTTCAGGGAGGAAGAATTATGGAGATAAATGATAATGTGGGAGTAGTCTTATGGATAGAAGGAGACGAGGTAACATTCAGAATTTACAAGGATAAACGAGTACATAGAGGTCAACTCCTAAAAATTATAGATCAAAACATAAAGTTCATCATAAAAGTAACAGACTTCAAACCTGAAACCCTCCTATCACCAGCAGAAATCTCAAGAATATCATTCAAAATCGAAAAAGGAGAATCAATAGATATAATGGATGAAGAATTAAGATGCTATTATACAGCAACTGGAAAGATAATCTGCCAGATAGATGATTACGGATATATTACAGGGCCAACCACAATACCAAAAATTTTCTCAAACGTAAAGTATATCACCCCAAAAGATTTAGAGGAGATAAGATTAGAAACTGGAGACATAAAGATCGGCTACCTTAGAAGTGGACATAAAGCGACAGGAAGCACAATTTCAATAAACGGAGAGAAAGCATTTCCACACCACGTACTTGTATGCTCAATAACTGGAGGTGGAAAAACTAATTTTGGAAAAGTTCTCGCATGGAACATCATGAAAGAAAAAGGAAAATATTCAATGCTAATAATAGACACGGAAAGCGAATATTTCGATGGAGGAGATAAAGAGCATCTCGGATTAGTTCACAGCATCCACTCTGAGAAAGGACTAGTATATATAACTCCAAGAGTAAAATTTCCATGCAAAATACAATATGAATTTAGATTTGGCAGTGAAAGAATAACGAGAAATATACAGGCATATCCCCTCGAAATATGGTGGGGCACACTGCAACCCGAAGATTTCGAGCAAACAGGAGAATATACACCTCCACAGGAAGCCTTACTCTGGATGATGTGGAGACGGCACAGAGAAAACTGGTTAAAATATTTGATAGAAAGAGATGCGAATCTAATTTATAATGAATTGCGAGGAAAAATCCAGAAAACAACAATTCTAGTAACAAAAAGAAAAATACTGAAAACAATAGGTGAAGAAATTATATTTAAAAGTGAAGAATGTAAAACGAGACTGATAAATGAAGTTTTAAAAGCCATAAGTGAGGGAAAAGTAATATTAATAGACATGCCGACATCATCCGAATCACAAGAAAAGCTTGTAACAGTACTTTTTGCTAGAAGAATTTTCAAATTTTATGAAAGATGTAGAAAAATCTTTCCTAAAAAATGGGAAAAACTTCCCACCACACTTATAATGGTGGAAGAAGCTCACAGATACCTATCAAAACAAGCGTTGTATCAGGGAGGAGTAAAGAGAGAAAACATATTTGCCATAATAAGTAAGAGAGGAAGAAAATATAGAGTGGGAGTCTGCTGCATAACTCAAATGCCAGGAGAATTAGATGAACCCCTAATAAGACAACAATTAACTAAGATAATTTTACCATTACCTACAAAGCCGGACTACCAGCTCCTAATAAATTACAGTCCATATTTAGATGACTCCGGAACAGAAATGAAAACGCTTGACAAGGGGGAAGCAATAATAATATCACCGCCATCAGGAATAAAATTCGCAGTACCAGCTAAAATATTCAAATATGAAAATGTCATAATCGACGAACTGGCAAATGAAGTATACATAAGGGAAGAACAAGTTGAAAAAGAATAAAATAATATAGAAGATAAGGCAGATAGATAAATAAAATGGCAGAAGAAAAAGAAGAAAAATTCATATGCCCCAAATGTGGAAGAGAACTTCCAAGAAAAAATTTAACATATTGCCCATACTGTGGAGAAATATTCATAAAAAAGAAAAATCTTAAGATGAGAATATTGAAGCATTATGAAAAACCCCTTATAACCCTGATAATCAGCATAATATTAATGTCCATTGGAATATATCTGTTGACAATTACAGGTGAAGAAAGCATAAACATAGAGGGAACAATATACATCGTAAAAACCCATATTTATAAAAATCAAGCATTAACACTGATAATAATTGGACTCTTCACAAACATAATATCATTAATTCTCTTCACAAAGCAAAATATAGAAGTAGGAGAAGAGACCTAAAGTTCAAATAAAATCCACTCTGATAACTCCCTCATAAACTTTCACAGCCGGACCAATCATATAAATTGACGAACCATTCAAGACGACTTTCAAAACACCGCCTCTCAAAATGACATTCACCACACCACTTGAGATTTTACCGAGAATTTTCGCAACGGCAACTGAAGCAACAGAACCTGTACCACAGGCCAAAGTTTCATCCCAAACACCACGCTCAAAAGTTCTCACCCTAATAGACTCTTCACCTAAAACTTCCACTAAATTTACATTGATCCCAAAGGGAAAAATCAACCTATTCTTTGAAATTAAATCTCCATACAAAGATAAATTTTCAGATTCAACATCATCTACAAATAT
>QMRB01000071.1 GCA_003649185.1 Thermoproteota archaeon
GAATTAAACGTGGTGAAAAAATATAAATAACTTCAACATTTTTTAATTAAAATTTCAGTTAGAAAAATTGAGAGAATACTTGGAATAGAGGATAATGGAATTATAATTGAAGCTTGAGGAGAAAAGTTTAAACCGCTGAAAAAAACGTAGAGAGAAGCATATAGTGGAAGGGTAAGCCAGAATGAGGAGAGGAGAATTCTATAATCGACATTTGGAAAAATTTTAGAAGAATCTTCAATGAAGAGTTTGGAGAAAACTGGATATAGTGTTGCGAAAAGAATTAAACCTGCAATAAGGAAAGTTGAAGTTGGAAGCCCCGTCAAAGATGAAATTATACCGACATCTCCGAAACCGTTCAATCCTCCCACCACAAGGTAGCCTAAACTGTCAATGATCATCATATATGAGAATCATAGCAAAATGTAATGGGCTGAAAGAACCTTCATCACATTACACTTAAAAAGTATAATTAAAAGAAGGAATCCAATTATAAAAGTATCTATTATTCCACCTGCAATCACCATTAATTTTGCATTGAAAGCATTATCAACTCCAATCCACCTGCACCAGCCGAAACCCATCCAAGAAATATTGAACCATATCTTTTCAGCTCCAAAGATCCATGCCCATAGAGCATGGCCTAAAACTTCATGAACGAAGCATGAGACAAGTCTTGAAAGATATATTGTTGAGAATGTGAAGAAGATTTTGAAATATATTGAACCCTCCAATAATATGTTAGAATTTGAATGGAAATTTAAGATTAGAAAGGTTAATGGAAAACTTAAAATTAATGTGAAGAAGATGTCGACAAGAAGATTTACAGGGATAACAGTATATCTTGGCGGAAGCTTTGCAACCGTATATATTACGACTTCAAACCAGCCTAAGGGGTAACCATACCTGGTAATTTTAAGGCTGATGATAGATGGCGCTGAAACCGTCGAAAAGAAAGTTATAAATGTGAAGATGAAAGCTGAGATGGAAATGTATAGAATTATCTTCCAATAAGGCTTCAACTATAACACTATAAGATAATTTGAAAGTTAAATTGTAAAGCTAGATTTTAGAACACTATAGATGGAGATTTAAATTTAAGTTGGCAGTTCAATCTCAAGTTTCAAAACAAGATCTTTATACCTGTTTCTAACTGTGACCTCTGTAACTCCTGCAGCAGAGGCCAATTGTTTCTGAGTTCTCCTCTCACCCTCAATTATCGATGCAATATATAGTGATGCTGCCGCCAATCCTGACGGATCCTTTCCAGAGGTTATTCGAGCCTTCCTCGCCTCCTTAAGGATTTCAGCAGCCCTCCCCTGTACAGCTCCACTCAGATTTAAACTGCTAGCTATCCTGGAAATGTATGATTCAGCATCCACCAGGGGAACTTTAACTTTAACCTCCTTTAAGATAAGCCTATAACATCTTGCAACATCCTTCACACTGCTCCTCGTGAAAACCGAGATTTCATCAAGAGTTCTCGGAAGATTCTTTATTCTACATGCAGCATAGATGGATGCAGCCATAACTGAAATTATACTTCTACCTCTAACAAGCCCCATCTCGGCAGCCTTTCTATAAATTAAACTGGCCTCCTCCATGATGTTTCTAGGCAGTTCAAGCTGGGAACCTATCCTCTCCAACTCGTTCATGGCTTGAGCCAGATTTCTGTCAAGGGAGCCGTGGATTCTCGATCTAATCTGCCACCTCCTCCACCTGAACACTTCAAGTCTCCTCTTCACCTTAAGCTTTCTTCCCTGAGCATCTCTACCCCTCCAATCTATAATTGTAGATAAACCTTTATCATGGATCATTAATGTTGTTGGCGGTCCAACCCTCTTCTTCCTCCAAGTCTCCTCCCTTGTGAAAGCCCTCCAATCTGGACCTCTATCCATAAGTCTCTCAAAAATCACTAAACCGCAATCTCCACATACAAGTTCACCCTTCTCATAATTTCTAACCAGATTTGGACTGTTACATTCAGGACATCTCTCAACAAAGTCTAATCTCCGCTTATCTTTTCCCTTCAAATCTACAGTTGCACTCATAAATATTCCAGCTTTAAATTGAAATGCTCCGCGGAACACTATATGATATATTATTCCTTGGAGGAGGGCTGACAGATTCCTGAACAGCCCAACCTATAGTGGTGGAGGAGGCATATGAATCTATCGGAAACCACAACTCTTATAGAGATTACAAGCTGGAATTTAATGGGGGAATGGAAGGATGATCTATGAAAAGTTAATGGAGAGGAGAACTATCAGAAAATATTTGGAGAAGAAGATTCCAAGAGAAATTTTAGTGAAATGTGTAGATGCAGCTAGAGTTTCACCTTCAGCTGCAAATAAGCAGCCTCTCAAATATATAATAATAGATGATGATGAACTGTTAAGAAAAGTCTTCAAAACAACTAAGTGGGCCGGATATCTTCCAGAATATTATCCAACAGAAAGGGAGATGCCGCAGGCATATATAGCGATACTTCTAGATAAAAGGATAAATGAAAATTCAGGCCACGATGCAGGAATAGCTGCAATGGCAATCACAATGGTAGCTTATGATGAGGGATTGGGATCATGCATATTGGGGGCAATAGACAGGGAGAAGTTGAAGGAGATTTTAAGGCTACCCGAATATTTAGATATAGTTCTACTGGTAGCTTTAGGATATCCAGCTGAGAAGCCAGTAATGGATGAAGTGCGAAATAACGATATAAAGTATTGGCTGGATGAGAAAGGAATACTCCACGTACCTAAAAGAAGTTTAAATGAAGTTTTAAGGTGGAATGGATGGAGAGATTAAGCCAATACTGGTCGAGTGAAACTTTTCAATCTAAAATTCACCATGAACATTTAACAAACCATTTTATTTAGATTATATTTAAATCCTAAAATTGTCAGCATCAATCTCCAACAATTTTATTATGAAGATTATAATTATTCTGTTTAAGAGTTGAGTGATGACTATGGATGGAAGGAAAATTATAGGGCATGGAACCTGGTATGATAAAATGGCTGCAAAGATTATTGAACGTGAAAAGAAGCTTGGCAGAAACTTAAATCTTTTAAGAACTGAGATGGGAGTTGGAGCATCAGGCTTCCCCCATATTGGAAGCTTTGCAGATGGAGCTAGAGCATATGCTGTCACATTGGCTTTAAGAGAGATGGGATATAACTCCGAGCTTATAGCATTTGCAGATGATAAGGATGGGCTTAGAAAAGTTCCAGCAGGCCTACCGAAGTGGCTTGAAAAATATTTAGGATACCCTGTAACCGATATTCCAGACCCATATAAATGTCATGGAAGCTTCGGGGAACATATGAGCTCACTTCTATGCGAAGCCTTCGATAAGGCTGGAATAGAATACAAGTTTATGTCTGGAGCTGAAGTATATAGGAGAGGGCTGCTCGTCAAGGAGATAGAAAAAATACTGGCAAATGCCAAGAAGGTTGGAGAGATAATTAGGGAGGAGGTTGGACAGGAAAAATATACTGAAGTATTACCATACTTTGCGGTATGCGAAAACTGTGGAAGAATATATACAACTAGGGTTTACGATTTCCTACCAAAGGAGAACAAAGTACTATATGTTTGTGAAGGCATGGAGGTTAAGGGCAGATGGCTTGAGGGATGCGGATATCGAGGAGAAGCAAACTATGCTAAAGGGGAGGGAAAGCTGAGCTGGAAAGGTGAATTCGCAGCGAGATGGAAGGCATTGGATATAAGGTTTGAAGCCTATGGGAAGGATATAGCTGACTCCGTTAAGGTGAACGACAGAATATGCAGAGAAATCCTCCACCATGAACCTCCACTCCACGCAAAATATGAAATGTTTCTCGATAAAAGTGGAAGAAAGATTTCAAAGTCAGCTGGAAATGTATTTACACCCCAAGTATGGTTCAGATATGGTTCACCCCAATCCCTACTACTATTAACCTTGAAGAGATTTGTAGGTACAAGGAAACTAGACGTAACGGATATTCCATTATATATGGATGAATTGGACAGATTGGAGGACATATATTTTGGAAGGATTAAAGTGGAGGATGAAATGGAGAAGGCTAAGCTTAAAGGCCTATACATGTATTGCTGGCTTATGAAGCCGCCTGAAAAGCCTAGAATACATGTACCATACAATCTTTTAGTCTACCTGGTAAAGGTTGCTCCAAAGGGAAGGGAATATGAATTCGTATTGGAGAAGCTTAAACAATATAGATATTTAAAGGGGGATGCTGAGAAATCTGAAGATTTAAAGAGAAGAATAGAATATGCATTGAACTGGGTTAGAGATTTTGGAGAAGAGATAAGGGAGGTGAAGATAAAGCTCAAGGAGAATGAGAGGAAAGCCATAAAGAGATTCATAGAGTTTCTAGGATCAGAAGATGCATCAACAGCTGAAAAAATACAGAATGCAGTCTTCCAAATAGCCAGAGAGAATAATGTACATTATGTGGAGCTCTTCAAAACCATCTATATGATACTGCTTGGAGCCCCTAGAGGGCCGAGGCTTGGACCCTACATAATCGCCATGGGAAGGAGAAATGTGATAGAAGCATTGGAGAGAGCCTTAAAGAAATAGGATAATTCGATTTAATGAAACTGAAAACTCATGAATTTATCGAAAATGTAATAGAAAATTATAAGGGGTAAATGCTGGAAAATTCAAAACATGGAGAAGCCGAGACTATTTATAAGTAGAGAACTCTTCAAAGATATAATTGAAAGACTATCTGAACATTTCCAAGTTGAAGTTTGGGATAGATATAAGCCTCCACCATATAAAGTATTATTGGAAAAAGTTAAAGATGCAGACGCCCTCATATCACTTTTAACGGACAGGATAGATGAAAGAGTTCTCGAAGAAGCGGAGAATTTAAGGATTATAGCTCAATATGCAGTGGGCTTCGACAACATAAACATTGAAGCAGCCACTGAAAGGGGAATATATGTAACCAATACCCCTGAAGTTTTAACGGAATCCACTGCTGAATTAACATGGGCCTTAATACTTGCAACTGCTAGAAGAATAGTTGAAGCAGACATATTTACAAGATGGGGTGAA
>QMRB01000072.1 GCA_003649185.1 Thermoproteota archaeon
GACAATTTTTACAGCTTTATCTAGGCTCATCTTTTCAAAAAGTCGTGCAGCCTTTTTGGGTGTTGATGGAGCTCTTTTAATTAAAATTAGGAGATGGGCTAAGGTTTCTATGCTTATTTTCTCTAGGATGGGTAATATGAGATTGCATTTTAATGTTGCTACTTTCTCTATGATTCTGGCTGCGATGAAGGGGTTAACTTTTACTATAGTTTCAATGAGTAAAGATGTAAATATTGTTAACCAACAAAGTTTGATGTTGCTAGAGATGCAAAGAAGCTTGGTTCTCTTATCTTCGTTCTTGCACTTCATTTATTCTCCCTCAAATTTTAAAATTTACTCTATATTTATATTAAAGAGGGTAACTTTTATGATTTTTTACAATGTAAATATAAGAACTTTGAAATTTTACGTGAAAATATAATGAGTGTCAGTATAAAATAAAATTATTTTTCGCCTAATAATCCTATATTCTACTACTCGTTTTTCACGTTTATAGGCGTTTTTAATGTTAAACTATGTGGCATGTAATGCTTGTTCTTTTGATGATAGCATATCCACAATTTTTTGAATGATTTCTAACGCTTCTAAACCTTTTTCTGTGAGTGTATATTGAACTTCTTTTTTTGGTGTTCTGACAGTTTTTACGAAACCCTTTTTTATTAAAATTTCCAAGTTTTTCTTTGTTTCTTTCCAAGATAGATTAGCTGAATTTCCGATATGTGTTAATTGGCTTTTCTTTGAAACTGCTTTTAGGATGTCTAAATAGATTTCTAATTTTGAACGTTTTCTCATAATCGTCAAACCTCTGTGGATGATGATAGTCTAGTGTTTTTTTATTTTTCAGGTATTTATTAACTTTGTCATTTTTTCTGAATGGGGTATATTTTAATTTTACTTAGAGCTTTGATTATCATGTGAGGCTGATTGGTATTGCATGTAATTTAGGTTAGGCTTTAGAGCTTACTGTTAATGTTTTTCCTTGGTATTTTGAATCTGATTTGAGGACTGTATTGGGCTTTTCAATGTCTTCTAGAGGGAGTTGGTGATTGATGCATATCTTTGTGTGACAGTATACTTTTAATCTTAAGGCAGTGATCCTCGAACTGGAAAGACAGAGAATTCTCGATTTCATAGATAAACTTTTGACTCATCTAAATGAGAAAAATTACTCTTTAAGGGCTGGCAATTACAAAGAGAATTATCATTTGATTGTTAAATATGCTTGAGTGGTAATGTTGCTCTTCGAAGAAAATTTCAGCCCTGAAAGAGCAAGGGTTATTGCAGATCTATTCTGTAGTCATTAAGTTTGATATGTTGGAGCCGGAGTTTCACACGTTAAAAACTCTTCATAAGAGTAGCGTTAAACCTAGGTGTCCTGGATTGATAGCCGTATGCGCGGGAGTAATTGATCAGGAAGCTGAAATTTTCATCGCTCCACATCCTTCAGGGAGAAATCCACTAGCCACGGTAATGTGTAACTTACTAAAAAATTTAATATCTACAGATCTACAGAATTATTACGCTAGCATTTTCACCAAAAACAAACAATAAAAGGAAAATAATGACATATTTAAATATATACTGCTTCTTCCACAACTTAGATTTAAGTACTCTAACATGCTCCTAGCCTTATATCTAATTAAACTTCCATTTCATTCTGATTAACTATAATTTTATTCTGGGTTTAATCATACTTTATGGGGTGAGTATTGATATCTCTAAATCTATAAGGTTTAAATAGTCTTTTCTCCTCTTTATTTCTGTTGTGGATGTTAAGGTTTTAATAGTTTTTACAGTAATTTTTAGGTATGTATTTTCGTGCCCCTTTCTATTCTACTCGTGGCGTTGTTGCTTCTGAGCATTCCTTGGCATCGGTTGTCGGCATGAATGTTCTCAGGCGTGGTGGTAATGCTGTTGATGCATGTGTTGCTACTAGTTTTACTTTGAGTGTTGTTTTGCCTCATTTGTCTGGTTTGGGTGGGGATTTCTTTGCTATTCTACGTGATCCTGATGGTAAAATTTATGTTGTTAATGGAAGCGGTTGGTCGCCTAGGAGATTGACGATTGATTATATGAGAGAGCTTGGCTTCAAGTCTATGCCCACTCATGATGTGTATTCAATTACGATTCCAGGATTGGTTGATGGACTGTATGGTTTGTGGAGAAGGTTTGGTTCCTTGGATTGGAGTGAACTGGTAAGGCCTGCAATTAAAATTGCAGGTGGGGGATTTCCAGCGTCTAGGAGTCTTTGCAGAGCTATACGGGTTTTAAGTGGTAAACTCATTAGAGATTGTGGCTCTAGGATTACATATCTAGGTAATGGTGTTCCATCTGAAGGTGACATTATAGCTTTTAAGGGTTTGGCTGAAGCTTTAAAGTTGATTGCTGATGATGCTAGAAACTTCTATGAGGGAGATATAGCTGTTAAGATTGTAGATTACCTTAAATCCCTAGATGGTGTGATGGATTTAGATGATTTTAGGAGTTATCATCATGAGTTTCAGGAGCCAATAAAGATTGATTATAGGGGTAGAACAGTATATGAGATGCCTCCAAACTCTCAGGGTGTAACGACACTGCATTTGATTAAGCTTCTCGAAGACTTCGACTTCAGCGGAATTGATTCAAAGTCTATTGATAGGATTAAACTTTTCATTGAAGCTGCTAAAATAGCTTATCATGTTAGAGATAAATTTGTAAGTGACCCTAAATTTATAGCTGTCACTGTAGACGACTTACTTTCACATAAATTTATAGATAATATGAAAAAGATGGAAGTTAAGGATTTGAATAATGCTTCTTCCGGGAATGGTGATACAACCTTCTATGCAATTGCCGATGGTGAAGGCTGGCTTCTATCATGTATACAGAGCATATTCCATAACTTCGGCTCATATATAACTGAGCCGACATATAATATTACGTTAAATTGTAGGGCTGCATCATTCAAGTTAAATGATAATCATGTAAATAAGCTTGAGCCGAATAAGAAGCCTCTTCACACACTTTCAGCAATCCTTTTGAAGGATGATTCAAGATGGATGGCTATAGGTTTATCTGGAGGTCATTATAGACCGCTACTTCATGTACAATTGTTGAACTCTATAATTGATTATGGAATGCATCCGCAGGTAGCCATTGAGCATCCTAGATTTAGATGGATTCCATTTAGCGATAAGATTGAATATGAATTGGGGTATAAGGGTGGATCTTTAAGTGGATTTAAGCTTAAGACTTTAAATTATCCTTCGAGGATGGGTGTGGCGGCAATGGTGGAATTAAGGGAAAAGTTAAAGGCGGGATATACTGATATACGTGGAGATGGAATGGCAATAGGATTAGAATAAATAGAAAATAAGTTTCGACAATTATTCACCCAGAATTTTCTCGGATTTGATAAATGTTAAGTTGAGCCGAGAGAAAGGGTAAAAGAATAATTTAATGCTAAAGTGGCTTTAAAATTTCAGGCTGCATCCTGAATATTACAGAAAGGATGTGAATGCAATTACCTTTCCAAGCAATTGTTGTTATGGTAGTGTTGGAGTTTAAAGTGGTCTGTAGAGTGGTAGATTTAAGCATGTTATACCTCCATCACATTTCCAGTATTCTGAGACATCTACTTCAATTGGCTTAAATCCTTCTCTGATTAGTTTTTCTCTTGTTTTTGAGTAGCCTAGTGGTATTAGCACTTTCTTATCTCCTATGTGTAGCATGTTGTTTGCATACGACTCGTCGCTTGGAATTGTTATTAACTTGAATGATTCAAAGTACTTTGGGTTGACTAGATGTGGAGATATTGCCATTATCTTATTTCCTAAATAGCTGATGCCTGACAGTAAGTGGAATATTCTTGTTATCGGTATTTTAATGATTTTGAAGTTTGGGAAGTATTGAGCGAATTGATTTATTCCTTCTCTATTCGTTCTCTGCGACTCTCCTATAAAGACTATTTTTTGATCTGTTACTAGGACATCTCCACCTTCAAGCGTTCCCGGCGGCTTAATATTTTTAATTTGGAAATTCATTCCTTCTAGGAATTTTCTTATGCTTATCTCTTCCCCTCTTCTTTTTTCCTCGCCGAATCTACTTATCACTGCAATTTTAGATTTTAAGCCTATTATAGCTGTATCTTGAATGAAGACGCCATCTGGATAATTATCTAATGGTGGAAGTTCAATTACATTAATGTTGTTTTCTCTTAGAACTTTTACATATTCTCTATGTTGCTTTATCGCTAGCTTTAAGCTGACTGTTTTCTTTTGAGGATTTGTTGAGATGCATTTTGAATAATTTTTCCCTGGAGGTCTAACTATAACCGTTTCAAATAATTTATCCATGTTTAAAGTTATCCGATTTATTCTAGTTGAATTTTTTGGAGAAGTTAGATTAATTTAGTGACATTAAATGTTAGCAGATAGTTTTAGATTATGATGTTACTTTACCCTTCTTTTCCCTTGGTTCTTTGATGTAGACCATTCCCAAAAATGTTACTGAAATTAAGAATGATGCTTGATGAGAAAAATTCCCATATAATGCTCCTCCTAAGAGCTGGCCTGCCGAGCCTGCTATTAATCCGAAGAAGTTGATGGAACCCTACGAAAAATTGTATATGGTTTCCTCATGAATTGGAACTTTTAATGTTGTTTTTCTGCAAGTTTGTAGAGTTCCAATATGTATTGTGAAAAACAGGTCTCCGAAAGCTTTTTAACAGTAAAGAAGAAAAAATACGTATCGGAACCCTA
>QMRB01000073.1 GCA_003649185.1 Thermoproteota archaeon
CTAGTATGTCGATGTCGCTGGCACCTGTAATTTTCCCCTCAACAGTTGAGCCGAAAACGTAGACTTCTGCATTTGGATCGAATTTAACTATGATGTTCTTTACTTTTTCAGCCACAGCCATATAGTTTTTAAGATACTCCAGTTTTTTAAGATCATATTTTATCGACAATGGGTTTGAACACCTCTCTCACAAACCTGTAAGTATCTGTCACCTCTCTTTCATCGTATCTTCTCGGCAGATATCTTGAAACAATATATGCATCTTCAAGCTTCGTTAAGTATAGCAAGTTATTTTCATCCTCCAATAAAATTTCAATTTTTCTATCATATAATGATAATCTTTTTATAAGCTCCCTTATGGAATGTGTTCTAGGGTAGCTTCCACTTTTGATTAAAAGTTTATATTTTAAAATAAGCTGGCAGTATTGCTCTATGCAGAAGATTGCGAGATCCCATTCACTTACACTTATCAAGTATTCAGCGTTGCGGAGGAATGCTTCAGCCCTATCCTTTAAAATTTCAGCTTCTTCGAATGACAATTCGATCTCCAATAAGATATTGATGGGCAGATAACTATTTTAAAGTTTCAGATAATTTAATGATAATTATGTTGCTCATCGCTTAATGAGGGTTTTAACCGGTATTCCTCCATTATTCTTTTAATCTTGTCCTCATTCATCCTTATCCATGCCATCCACCTTCTAAGTGCATCTTCAACCGCTTCACTGAAACTTTTGACACGTAAAACTTTTCCATATATTCTTATTACTTGTTCAACAGTCTCGATCAGTTCACACGGTAAATATACATGCTTATCTCTTTTTTTAATGCTTACCATATGTTTCTCTCCTCCTTAAAGGGTGTAGAATGAGTTTTCGTCAATTATCTCTCGAAACTCTATGACATTCTTGCCCAGCTTTCTCAATTCATTTAGCCTATTCTGTATCTTTTCAAATGTTTCCCTATTTACTTCACCTCTATAGGCTAGGCAGCCGGCTCTCATCCAAATTTGATATTTATCCCTTTCAAGTTCCACATGCTTGTATAGGATTATCTTTGCAAATTCAAGGTTGTCAATTAAGTCATTTATATTTCTAAGTATGTATAGCACCATTGTTTTGCCTCCGTAATTTGTATTGTTTTTCAAGTATTTAAATGTTTTCTGTAGTATGGAATACGGAAAACAGAAAACAAATACCTTAAAATACAACCAACACAACTAATCTAAAATGGTGAAAACCTTGCCCCTATCCGAAACCGAGGCAAAAGTGTTAATGGCTTTACATGATGAAAGAAAATGTTATGTAACCGAGTTGCAGCAGAAAGCCAAGATAAGCAGAACGGCAATTTACAATGCTATAAGAAAGCTTGAAAAATTAAATTTAATAGTGGTAAGAGAACAGCTCGAAACATTTCCCTTCCAAAAATATATTGAAATAACCGATAAGGGTGAGAAAATAGCGGAACTATTAATTCAAGTTGAAGACATTTTAAATGAAGATGATTAATGATCTTTATCAGCAATCAATTTCATAATTAGGGATTCACTATTAAATTGAGCTTTGACAGTTCTTTTAAAATGCGTTTTCCAATGCTTCTGGATTTCGTTTTTATTATGATTTCTCCTCCATGCTCCTCGATTAGAATGCCTTTATATTTCTCTATGAAGCTTTTCGCCTCCCTTCCAGCTATAATTAAATAGTATCCTTCAGGGTCTGGTTTTCCAAGCTTCATTCCAATTAATTATTTCGGCTTCTAACTTAAATTTAGAGCTTTCATTATATTGAAATGATGGAAGCATCGTCTATCTGATCTCCTCTAACAATGATATTAGATATGAGTATTTTCTCTCCTTAACCAGTGATAGTAGATGTTTCACTTCCCTTTTAGCTTCATCTATATTTTTTGCCTTCTCAATTTTGAGGAGAGCCAATTCCAATCCATCTTCAACTCCACGTGTATAATCATTATCCAAATCCGTCACCTTCCAAAAACATTTCCAATCAGATTTAAACTGGAATTGAACTTCATAGCATGATCACTCAACATCTACAATTCCATTCTCAGCGATCATGAATGTACATTCACTTTCAGGGTGAACTGGACTGTCAAATATTTTCGCTATACGTTTACCCGCCTTACCTTTTCTAAGCCAAATTCTATAGGTGGAGCCGTGGGCCAATACATGTCCACCTGTAGGCTTATTTGGGTTTCCGAAGAAGGTTGCAGGGTTAGCCATAACCTGGTTTGTAACTATTACTGCAAGATTATATGCGTCTGCTAAGGCTAATAGTTGGTGAATATGTCTATTCAACTTCTGCTGTCTGGATGCAAGCATCTCTCTGCCAGCATATTCACCTCTGAAGTGGCCGATTAAACTGTCAACAACGATCAATTTAACATTGTACTTTTCGATTATGCTTGATGCTTGGCTTACAATTAACATTTGATGATCACTGTTATAGGCTCTTGCAAAGATTATTCTCTTCAAAGCCTCCTTTCCGTCGAGATTGAATCTAGATGCTATTTGAAGTATTCTTTCAGGTCTAAATGTTCCTTCACTATCAACATATAATGCTGCTCCTCCAAGTCCACCCATATCTCTTGGAAGTTGAACTGTAACTGAAAGTTGATGGGCAAGCTGAGTTTTACCGACTCCGAATTCACCTGCAAACTCAGTTATGGCAAGGGTTTCAACTCCGCCGCCGAGAAGTTCATCTAGAGCTTTGCAGCCTGTGGTTATCTTTCCAATCTTCAATCTACGCTGCAAATATTCATCTGCAGATATAAAGTTGATTTTAAGAAGCTCCCTGGCATACTGGCAGATTTTGACAGCTCTATCAATGTTTAAACCTGTAGCTTCACTGATGAAGCTTGGAGGTGTAATGGCTAAGGCTTCTATGCTGGTGACACCTATACTTCTAAGTTTATCCGCCAATGCTGGACCTATACCTTTAACATCCTCCAATTTAGCTGCCATCAAGCTTCACCGGGAAATTATATTTTAAAGTGGAATATAAGTGGTGAATGTCAGGTTGGGGAGGGGGATGGATGTATGCGCGTATTACATTTAAACAATTTTAAATATATTTAACATTCTTTAAAAATTTAATAGTTTCATGGACCTTTACGTTGCCCAAATTTAATCGATAAACTTTTATTCCACCCATATTCAACTCTTCAACCCATCCGATTTCAACAAGTCTTCTAAGAGCATTCTCCACATCCCTCAAGTTTAGAAGAGTATTCTTCTTTAAAGTATATCTTGTGAAGGTTTTAGATGGATGTGAAGCCATAACACCTATAATTCTAAGATTGCTTACACGGCATATGGCCTTCTCAATTTCCCCTCTAATCTTCACCTCAACCATCCCACATTTAAATTTAAAATGAAATCTTCTGATAAGGTTGAGGGTGAATGAGTTAATTTGGGATGAAAATTGAAGTTTGAGGCTATTTATTCTTCAAGTCTCCAATGGCTTCCTCAACTCTTCTAATAACATCGTCCACATAGTGGAGTAAAGCCTCTGCAGTTACACCTGAAATACCTATCTTCGTAAATCCTTTAACAGTTATCAATTCACGTGCAGCCAGATCATCTAAAACTTCGAAGAGATCCCTTACAGGTCTAATCCTCCTATATTCACATATAATATTATATGTGCTTTGAATATCCTTGAAATGTACATAGGGGTTTCCAGCATTCCTCAACGCCCTGGCCACTGCAAGCAGAACATACAGGTAGCTTTGAGGCAGAGAATCTATATCCTCCGTTGAGATCGTTGGACATAGACTTGAATGTACAAGTCTAACATGTTCAGCGGTAACTTTATCCAGGCCGCGCTGTTCGGCAAGGGTTCCAGCATATAGGAGCAAGTCTAAAGCATATCTGGCGTCGCCGTTGATCGGCGGGCTGCATGAAACATCGGCGATGAAATCGATAACATCGTTGCTGACAGCTCCAGGTTTAAATGCAACTCTGCATCTTTCAAACAGAATATCCCTCATCTGGCTGGACGAGTAGGGTGGAAATTTAACTTGAATTCTGCCTAAAGTTGAAAGTTCAGCCTCATCCAACATCTCTATCCATCCGGGATTTCTAGCGATGAAGATCACTCCAATAATATTGCTGTAACCGTTTGGAGATGTCTCATCAAGCCTAGTTAAATCATATATTATCTTCTCCCTTGGACGATGCTTACAGTGATAGTCAACTTCATCCACAATGATTAAGGCGAATCTCCCAGTGGAATTTAAATATTTAATAATTACATTTAAAACCTCCTCAGGAGCATAACCTCTAACACTAATTCCAGGTGTAATCTGCTCGACAAGGGAATTGAAGATTAGAAATCTGGAGGAACCCTGTCTACGTAGATTGACATAGGCAACTTTAAGTTCATTCCTCCACTTCTCAGCCGTTCCCCTCAAAACTTCACCAAACCTCTTTGCAGTGGCAGTTTTACCGGTTCCAACACCACCAACCAATTGAACACTTCTCAGATGACTTCTATGCTTAACGGATTCGCCTAGAAGGCTGATTAAAAATTTCATTTGACCGTCACGGTGGGGAAGCCTTCTAGGAACATATGAAGCAGACAAACTATCCCTGTTCAGAAATATTCTTGAAATCTCAATTCACCGAATAAAATTAAGGAGACAGAACATCTTAATAATTTTTCAGACAGAAAA
>QMRB01000074.1 GCA_003649185.1 Thermoproteota archaeon
AACATTTTTTAATAGCTTTACTGGAGCTTTCAAACTTAAAAGGATAATTCGCAGCCAAGGTGTTTATGATGGTCTGGAAGTTGAAAGATCATGTGGAGATGTAGCCATCACGAACGGTAGGGTCGGAGAATGTTTTCTCGAAACCCTATATTTTTCCAGTAGAGGTGAATTTAAAGGAGCCTATATAAATATTAATACTCCCATTGAAATTTACCCTAAACAGGTTAGATATGTCGACTTGGAGGTTGATGTATGTGTTCTAAATAATGGAAATATACGTGTCTTGGATGAGGAGAAACTCGTGGAAGCCCTTGAAAAGGGAATAATCTCCAATATTTTATTTAGAAAGGTTAAATTCAAAGTTGAACAGGTCCTAAAAAATATTGTTCCAAAAATATTAGACTCGTACTGTGCAGGTTAAAGGTTTAAGCTGCATGAAATCCAGCATAAATGTTTTATATAGATAGTATAGATTGCCATATGTAAAAGATGGTCCTGTAAGGCGGGGAGGATTCCATATGGATGTTGAAAATCTATTATTGTCAACAATAATCCTACCTTTAATATTTGCTCCAATCATATATTTGTTGGGTAGAAGATTCAATTGGAGAACAGGTTGGATGGCATTTGCACCCTTAATTATCTCATCCATCCTGCTAATTTATCTGTCAAGCTATGTGATTTCAAATGGTGCTGTGACAGGTATATGGCCTTTAGCTCCATCTGCAGGTATAAATTTCATTTTACTCCTAGACGGTTTAAGTGCCCCTATCGCATTAACAATATCTATCCTCTGTACAGTTATCTCGATCTATTCTATGCCCTACATGGAGCATAGAATTGGAGCGTCAAGTAAGGATTATGGCGCATACTATGCGTTATATCTTCTATATTTCGTGGGCATGCTTGGAACAGCTTTATCGGCAAATCTTATTCAATTCTACTCCTTCTATGAGTTGATGCTGGTTTCATCATGGGCTTTGATAAACATATGGGGCTATGGAGATAGAGAAAAGATCGCATTAAAATACTTTATATACACCCATATAGGTTCTCTCTCACTTCTAGCAGGTATATTAACTACATATACGGTTTTCGGAACTTTCGATTTAACCCAAATATTCCTTTTGTCCAAGTCGAGTTCATTTACTTCAAGCCTTATTAAATGGATTATATTTGCAATGTTTATAGGCTTCGCTGTGAAGATGGCTATAATTCCAGTTCACACATGGCTTCCAGATGCCCATGCTGAAGCTCCAACTCCGATAAGCGCACTCCTATCACCTGCAATGATAGGGTTAGGGGGTTATGGTCTCGTCAGATTAGCCTATTTTATATTTCCAGAAATCTTCAAACAGTTTTCACTTGCCTTCAGCCTTCTAGCATTGATAACAATGATATATGGAGGAGTTATGGTTTTAGCTCAAGACGATATTAAAAGGCTACTTGCTTATTCAAGTATTTCTCAGATGGGTTATCTTCTCTTCGGAATAGCCAGTAATCATCCCATGGGAATTGCAGGATCAATGTTTCATTATGTAAGTCATGGCACTTGTAAAGCCATTTTATTCATGATGGCTGGAGCTATAATGCTGCAAACCAATGGTTTGAGGAGTCTGCAAAAACTTGGAGGATTAGCTGGAAAGATGCCGATAACAGCTATATGTGCCCTGATAGGTTTTTTAGGTATAGCTGGCACTCCTCCTCTAAATGGTTTTCAAAGCGAATGGCTAATATTTACTGGCGCATATTGGGGAGCGATAAACTCCGGAAATACTTTAGGTGTAATTCTAACGGCTTTAGCGTTGATTGGATCAATTATCACTGCAGGATACGTTTTATGGGCGATTAGAAGAATATTCTTTGGTCCTACACCTGAACATTTAGACGGTGTAGTGGAAGCACCATACACGGTTACGGTTCCAATGTTAATCCTTGCATTCATAACTGTGCTTTTAGGAATATATCCTAAGCCCATAACCGATCTGCTTTCTCTAATTTTTGGATAAATATTTTCTCCTTCAAAATTTTTTAAACGATTTCACAACTTATTTTGCATAGCTGTTTACATTTTGGAGAAATGTTAATTTTAGATTGGCTTTCTAAGAAAAATATGTAGGAATAATGAGTGATTTTCTTGAGCTGGTTAAATCCTATTGCAGCTGATTGGGAAATTATCTCCAAGATGATAGCCGGCTTCTTGACAGGTGTTCTTATATGTTTGGAGCTCTAAGCGCCTTGACGCCTTCAATAAAGTTTCCAGAAATTGTGGGCTCATGGCTCTGCTATCCTTCTTCTGAGGGGCGAAATTTAGGAGGATTTATCATGGGAGGTGTTCTACTCTCCACTGTGGCAATGCTCCTGAGAAATATAATTTTAATGATCTCCTTGATTTTAATTCAACAGTTTAATGTGAATTTAACCATTTCCATACTGCCCTTAATATTTAGCTTAACTATAGGTTATGCTTTATCGATGAGGCAGACAAAAATAGATATTCAAGTTTTCTTGAAATTTTCAGCCCTATTACCTCACTTCTCAGCTTCGAATTCTCCGCTAAAATTCTCATATCTTTCCTTCTAATTCTCCTCTTAATGCTATTTTCTTTTAAAATACTAGGACTCGCTGAATTGTCTTCTTAAGTCTACTTGGAGGTTTAGCGGGTACTGAAGCTGTTATTCCAACATCCTTCTCTCTTCAAGTAGAATATGCAGTGAAGCCCTTATGATCTCATCTATATGTGCTGTGGTTACGGGAATTCTTAATAAGTTAATTTTGCTGCATCTATAAGAGCAGGTAAATTCTTCCTAAATGCTCTCATATGGAGACTTATATTCGTCTCACTGCTCTGCATAATATTCGTATGTCTTGTGTTGCAGGGGAACCTTCATTAATTACAATTTTAATTGTCTTCAAGGTTTTCTATTATGATTGGATGTATGTCTAAATCTTCTAAATTTACTCCTGCCGTCATTAAATTTTTAAGTGTCCATGCAGTTACCACTCCATCCACTTCTCCCTTCTCTCCTCGTATTGAACGCCACTTCAAAAAACTCAGCTTGCTTCTACTTTTATATGTTATTTTCTCAATGTTTTCTGCTCTTATAATGTCGACGATCTCGCCGCTCTGTATTTCGAAGCTTCCTATGATCTCACTTCTTCTAGCATGTATTTTTATTCTCCCAATAATCTCTGGAAATAAATTTTTACTGTTAAAGTATTCATCCATAACTGTTAAATTTCTTCTTGCTATCGATATTAAAAGGAATTTTCTAAACCTGTTGAGGCTTACTTTCCCTTTAAGTTTGAATAAATACTCCCTTCTAATTCTATCTATGTCTCTTTCATTTAGACAGTTATCGCAGATCTCTCTTCCCTCAACTTCTCTGCCACAATAGATGCATTTATAGGTTTTCTTAAGCATCTGCCTTCACTTCTATTGAATTATTTAGTTCGATCTGTCAATAAAATGTTTTGTATATTTTCTGGGTTTCAATTGTTTTGCTATAAATTCGAATGCTGCTTGGGGATCCGTATCTCCACAGGTGAAGACATCTACAGTTGCATAGCTATGATCCGGCCATGCATGTACGGATATATGAGATTCCTTTACAATGGCTATTGCAGCCACATATCCACCTATTTTATAGGCTTCTGCCTTTACAAGTTTAGCCTTTGCCACTTCAACTGCTTCAACTATTATTCTCTTCAAGAATCCAGGGTTGTTTATCTTCTCCCTGTCACATCCATATAGATTTCCATATATATGTCTGCCAACAGCTTTTCCAACCTGTGTTTTGCTTATCATCTCCCCTATTTCCTTTAAATGATTATTTCTCACTTAAAAAGCTTTCTACTTCTAATATTGCAAGTTTAATCTATTTCTTTTTGTTCAATTTCATTTTTTCTTGAAATCAACAAATATTTTTCGTTTTAATTCATCTTTCCCCATCATTTCTAAATTTAACCGTCAAATAATCCTCTATTTATGAAAATGTTTGCAATTTAAACTTTATTTGCCATTTAAAATTTCTCTACACCATTTTTTCAAAATGTTTAACATATAAGTTAACTATATAACATAGTAGTGGGGATGCAGATTTGAAGCTTTTCGGCACTTCAGGTGTTAGAGGAAGGATTTCGGAGAAGGTTACCCCCGAACTTGCATCAAGACTCTCCCTTTCCTTCGCAAATTTCCTGGGATGTTCAGGAAATGTCGCAGTAGGTATGGATACTCGAATCTAATCTAAAGTTCTATATCATTCCTGTCTTTCAGGCTTGGTTATGGGCGGCCTAAATGTGATAGATTTAGGAGTAATTCCAACACCAGTACTTCCACATATAATTAAATTTTTAAAGCTTAATGGAGGTGTAATGTTAACTGCAAGTCACACTCCACCCCAATATTGCGGCATGCTATTCTTTGGAGATTATGGTGGAGAGCTTACTCCAAATGAATGTTTAAAATTGGAGAAACTCTTCTTCTCAAATTCTTTGAGAACGGTTAATTGGAATGAGTTCGGCTACATAGAGCATTTCGATAATGCTGTTGAAATCTACGTTCAATCAATTTTAGCCTCCTTCAATGTAAAGCAAATTAGAAGTAAAGGGTTTAAAGTTATCTTAGATCTATGTAACAGTCCCTACGGTC
>QMRB01000075.1 GCA_003649185.1 Thermoproteota archaeon
ACCATCAATTTCTTACAAGTTCACCTAGTTCCCATGATTCCGCTGAAAAGAAGTTCCCAGAAAGCTTTTTTAAGCTAAAAAAGAATTATTTCCTATCGGAACCCTATAAAGGGAATTGAAAGTACTCAGATTAGTGGTGTTAGGGTTTGTGCAGTTTATCCGAACCCTATAAAGGGAATTGAAAGTCATTTACTATTCTTCCAAAGCTTTCATCTGGACTAAGTAGAACCCTATAAAGGGAATTGAAAGTTCTACCTCTTCTTTATCAGCCCATATCTCCATTATGAATTGAACCCTATAAAGGGAATTGAAAGTCTTATTTCTCGTTTTAGCCTTCTTATGAATTGTTTTAGGAACCCTATAAAGGGAATTGAAAGATTAATCCACTTTCAAGGTCAATTGTACGTTGCTGACGAACCCTATAAAGGGAATTGAAAGGCACTTAAGCGAGGAGATAAAGAAAGAGCATTAATAATTCTGAACCCTATAAAGGGAATTGAAAGAAATCAAAATCAGGGTGCAAACCAATAACTATGATTGCCGGAACCCTATAAAGGGAATTGAAAGCGTGATATCTATCACGATATCGCATGGTAATAACCATGCAGAACCCTATAAAGGGAATTGAAAGAAATCACTTTGAATTTTATCTAAAACATTTCCATCAACCGAACCCTATAAAGGGAATTGAAAGTCTTAAAAGTTATAGTGTGGTGAAGCATTTTAGGAGAGGTGAACCCTATAAAGGGAATTGAAAGATTGTTTTTGGAGTCAAGGAGTAGACTTCTACTTCGCTGTGAACCCTATAAAGGGAATTGAAAGGGGCTAACAATGAAAATACTGCAAGACGAAGAACTAAGATAGAACCCTATAAAGGGAATTGAAAGTATTGTTGGACCTGCCATATGATCACCTCCATTCTCCTGAACCCTATAAAGGGAATTGAAAGTGTGCATGGTATGATGCCAAGCGAAACTGGTGCATCAGAACCCTATAAAGGGAATTGAAAGACTCCTGGAAATACCGGAAACAAATAATGCTCACAATCGAGAACCCTATAAAGGGAATTGAAAGGCGAAACTGAGAGCATATGGTTTTACTTTGGTGTTGTTTGGAGGAACCCTATAAAGGGAATTGAAAGTGATAGTGGCGGCAGAATACTATGTGTGGGACAGGCTGCCGAACCCTATAAAGGGAATTGAAAGTGAATATCCGCTACGTGCCACTCCAGCGTGTGTGGTATTGAACCCTATAAAGGGAATTGAAAGCGCCGCTCCTCACGTTTTTTCCTCTTCTTTCTCCTTGACGAACCCTATAAAGGGAATTGAAAGTTCAGCGTCATAGTAATGGTATTACTGATGAAACAAATAGAACCCTATAAAGGGAATTGAAAGAGGGAAATATTTGACGATGTACTCAGCGGCCATACGGTGTTGAACCCTATAAAGGGAATTGAAAGACACTATGGGATTACTGCCATTCGATTACATACGCTTGGTCGAACCCTATAAAGGGAATTGAAAGTATTCACCCTCCTAAAGTGACTCTTCCTTCAAATCTCTTGGGAACCCTATAAAGGGAATTGAAAGGTACGCATGGATAGAAGGTAACCCATTTAGCGCCAGGTATTGAACCCTATAAAGGGAATTGAAAGATAAAAGGGATTTGGAGAAGGTTCTATATGGTAATAAGGAACCCTATAAAGGGAATTGAAAGTTGATTTGGAGTAATTTTTTGTAGTCGTCATCGCTTATGAGAACCCTATAAAGGGAATTGAAAGAAGTAACCTGGATCCCTGACAAACCTGGAGACTACTTGATGAACCCTATAAAGGGAATTGAAAGATACATTAAGGTTGGAAAAGACGGAGTTGTCACCTTTACAGAACCCTATAAAGGGAATTGAAAGAATCCAGGATTTGCATTTACTAGAACTGGAATCAATGCAGAACCCTATAAAGGGAATTGAAAGTGCCTTCTCCCAAAATCCCTCCCTGACTAGTGAAGAGTATTGAACCCTATAAAGGGAATTGAAAGTCGGGATATTGCATTACTACACCGAGTTTTTCTAATCTCTTTGAACCCTATAAAGGGAATTGAAAGAACCTTAATGTATTGAATATTGGTGCCGTCGATTTCAAGAACCCTATAAAGGGAATTGAAAGTTGCTAAAAGCTGCCTCTACTTCGTAAAAGAAAAGAAGGAACCCTATAAAGGGAATTGAAAGAGATTGCTGACGTTGGTTACTTCTATTCTTCCACTCTCAAGAACCCTATAAAGGGAATTGAAAGAATTCATGCTTAGCCTTTAACTCCTTGAAAGCATCAAACTGAACCCTATAAAGGGAATTGAAAGATGTACACTTTGAAAACATAGCTTGTGCCTTGCTGGGCATTGAACCCTATAAAGGGAATTGAAAGTTATAATAAGGGCTGGTACGTTCTCGATCTTCTCATGCTGAGGGAACCCTATAAAGGGAATTGAAAGCAATAAAAAAGCTACTCAGGTGATGTGTGATGGTTATGAGGAACCCTATAAAGGGAATTGAAAGTCAAGTAGAATCAATAGTATGTCTACGCTTAATCCCCGTATGAACCCTATAAAGGGAATTGAAAGGTAATCACTTTCAAAACATTACCAAAACCATCACTCACGAACCCTATAAAGGGAATTGAAAGTCATAACCAATATCCATAAGCAACTCAACAGCCTGCTCAGGAGGAACCCTATAAAGGGAATTGAAAGCAACATACTCATAAACACCAGGATCACCCATAACATAAAGAACCCTATAAAGGGAATTGAAAGGGGCATAAAGTAATAGTAAAAAAGTGTCTTTAAGGATATTGAACCCTATAAAGGGAATTGAAAGTCATATCGATCATTTAATCCCACTTTAGTTATTACCATATGAACCCTATAAAGGGAATTGAAAGGATGGTACTCGTGTTTTCAGTGGTACTACTGATGCTAATGAACCCTATAAAGGGAATTGAAAGTCAAACCAATAGTAATGCTCACTCTCATGCTCACCATGAGAACCCTATAAAGGGAATTGAAAGATTGAAGTTGCAAGAGTTGGCTGCTCATGCTGTTGCAGCTTCTGAACCCTATAAAGGGAATTGAAAGACAAAATCCCAACCATAAACCCCACACCGCTCAAAAGCACGAACCCTATAAAGGGAATTGAAAGTTAAGTTTTTAAATGAAGTTTATGGGCCGATGATCTTTGCAGAACCCTATAAAGGGAATTGAAAGTTTATTATTTGAAGCATGGTTTAGTCTCCGAAAACTTTGTTGGAACCCTATAAAGGGAATTGAAAGGCATAAAATTCGCATAGCCATGTGTCTTCACCTGAACCAAGAACCCTATAAAGGGAATTGAAAGTGAATAGATAACCTAGACGAGTAGCAAGTGGGTAAAACAAAGAACCCTATAAAGGGAATTGAAAGTTATGATCATTTTGATGTTTCAAATTACGGATTTCTTTTGAACCCTATAAAGGTAATTGAAAGTGTAATCGGGGATCCATGCTTTATCACGCTCAAAAGCAAGAACCCTATAAAGGGAATTGAAAGTTTGTTAGATCGTAAGTAAAAGGATCTTCACTCATTTCAGAACCCTATAAAGGGAATTGAAAGACTTTTTGGTTTTTCATAAAACATGGATCTCTTTTTCTTAGAACCCTATAAAGGGAATTGAAAGATGTTACTTTGACCCTTCACAAAGCGAACATAAGCCTTACGAACCCTATAAAGGGAATTGAAAGATGATTGCCCTGGTCTTCGCAGTAAATGTCGTAATAGAAGGTAGAACCCTATAAAGGGAATTGAAAGACTTATGACTTCTAGGTCTAAACTCCTTAAATCTATCTCTGAACCCTATAAAGGGAATTGAAAGATATAATAGACTTTGGGATTTCATTGAGCTTTATGCTAAAGAACCCTATAAAGGGAATTGAAAGTATTTTTTGTTTGTGTGGCTCGGGGCAAGCCACCTAATGAACCCTATAAAGGGAATTGAAAGTTATCATTAGTATCATTAAGGCACACACCAATACTATCAGAACCCTATAAAGGGAATTGAAAGGGTTTCTAGCTGAGTTTCTTCCAGCCCTCTACAAGGAAGGAACCCTATAAAGGGAATTGAAAGTTCTTCTTCATGTAGATTTCTATAAGGTTTAATGTAAGAACCCTATAAAGGGAATTGAAAGTTTATGCGGGATCTCAGCTGTGTATTTTCCTCTTCAAGAGAACCCTATAAAGGGAATTGAAAGTTTCTTCCATTTGTTTTAATATGCAAAAAAGGAAATTCGAACCCTATAAAGGGAATTGAAAGCATTAATAATAACAAGTATTCTAAGTTTAATCATATCAGAACCCTATAAAGGGAATTGAAAGAATTTAAGCTCTTTACAAAGCACATATCTAAATAAAGTTAACGAACCCTATAAAGGGAATTGAAAGGCATCTTTTTTCTCGAAAGCAAACCATAAAGCACCTTTAAGCGAACCCTATAAAGGGAATTGAAAGATTAAATCGGCGGTCAATTTTTGCTGAATTTCGTTTCTAAGAACCCTATAAAGGGAATTGAAAGACGATGCATTTGCTGTGTATGCTTTAATACCTTTTCCACCGAACCCTATAAAGG
>QMRB01000076.1 GCA_003649185.1 Thermoproteota archaeon
AATCCGTCAAGCCTCTCCTTTACGGATGGAAATCGGCCTAGGAATCCTTCGAATTCTTCTCTATGCCATCCTGCCCCTATTCCGAAGATTAATCTTCCATTTGAAATTATGTCTACGGTTGTCGCCATTTTTGCCAGCACTGTTGGATGCCTATAGTGGATGCATGAGACGAGAGGTCCTAAAACTATTCGACTGGTCACTGCAGCTAGGCCGGCTAGAGTTGTCCAACACTCCAATGGATGATTCTCCCTTCCCTTCGGATTCGCCATGTTCATGAAGTGATCTGTAATTAAAAAGGCGTGGAATCCAAGCTTCTCAGCTGTTTGGCAGAGTTTCTTCATCTCTTCGAAGCTTTTCCCTTCAGGTGGAATGAAGACTGCCAATTGAATTTTATCTTTAACAATGGTCAATTAACTTCACCATTAAAATTATATTTTGAAGCTTCAAATATTTTAGTTGAATTTGCTCCGCCGAATTTATGCATTGCGGTTTTGAAGATTTCCACTAATGCTTAGACTTCATGGATGCTGCAGTAAAGTATAATGATCTAGTTATAAGGCTTTCTTCTCGTCTTCCATATTTTCTGAGTGATCTATTAAAATTGCTGCTTGAATAATGTTTAAAGTGATGATTCTTTCAATGCAAGTTCAACAGCTTTTAAAGCATGTATCCGCGTTGTATCAAATACAGGGATATCTATATCGCTTTGCTTTATTAGAAGCGGTATCTCCGTGCAGCCTAAGATTACTCCTTCAATTCCCTTTTCCTTCAAATTTTCAATGATCTCTTTAAACTTCTCCTTTGAAGATTTCCTCAATATTCCCTGCACCAATTCTTCATAGATTATTTCATGTATGATCTTTCTCTCCTCAAAGTTTGGAATTAAAACTTTAATTTTAAATTTCTCCTCCAATCTATCCTTATAGAATGGGTCTTCCATGGTAAACCTTGTACCTAGAAGTCCAACTGTTCCAATTTTCTTCTCAACTATCTTCTCTCCAACCGCGTCGACTATGTGGATTAATGGAATATTAATGTTTGATTGAACTTGGCCGGCCACCTTATGCATAGTGTTGGTACATATAATTATCAATTCTGCTCCGCATTTCTCCAATCTTCTAGCAGCATCAATCATCAATGCGGCAAGTCTATTCCAGTCACCTATATGTTGAAGCTTCTCGATCTCTGCGAAGTCGAAGGAGTAGATTAAACATTTAGCTGAATGTGATCCGCCAAGCTTCTCCTTAACAGCTTCATTAATAATCCTATAATATTCTAGTGTTGACTCCCAGCTCATACCACCTATCAAGCCAATAGTCTTCATTAAACTACACCAGAATAACTATCTCTATTCTTCTTAAGGCTGTTACTATATTTACGGTTAACTTTAGATTGGAAGTCGAAATAAATTTTAAATATATTGAGTTTAATCGAAAATTTTAAATGTTATATTTTAAAATGAAATATTGGGGAAAACTATATGTATAAAAATAAAATTTCAATTATAATTTTAATTATAGCTTTCCTATCTCTTGGAGCATTTCTGGCGCCGCCGCTAATAGTCGGCACCCCCCTCAATGATTCTCTACTAGCCCAACAGTTACTTATAGATATGCTTAAAGGCAAATTAACCGGATTCATAAAATTAACCGTCAAACCCACCATTAATGGAACTCCAATTCACGACACCGTCTGGTTTATAGCAATACATAACTTTACTGGCTATGAACATAAATTGGGATTGTCCAGTAGAATTATCTATGAAAAATTTGTTAAACCAGGCGTATATTATCTTAAAGTGAATAGAATACCTGTGGGAACCAACTTTAAAGGTGAAGTAAAGTATAGATATGTGGAGTTCTACATTCATATAGCAACTGAGAAATATTCCGGCGGCATCTACGTGGTGATAGAACCGGATCTTCCAATAAAAAATGTTGAAGTGACAGTGCCATTATATGAGAGAATGATTATTTCAACGGGTAATTCATCATGCAATAGAAATTCAATGCCTGTTTCTCAAAGCAGTTGTCCTCCAGATATTTATGAAGTGAGCCAAGAGATACGGTATAGTTTTGTCAAATGTGGAGAATGCCACTCCATAAATGGTATAAGAGCTGAGTGGACTATTGAGAAGAATACTGTCATGTATTTCTCACATCACAGCAGAGATATAACATATAAGTGGAGTGATTGGGGTGGACCGTGCTATGCATTATTAGAAGTGACTGATAGTGGATGGTATCAGTCTGGGAAGGCTCCAGCAGAATCAAGTAGGAGAGATGCAGTAGTACAGGAGAATTCTGGGGCGGTTGAAGTTTTAGCAGAAGTAGGTTATAAATGTGAGAGATGGTATGATTCAAATTTTGTTGGCGTTGACGATGAACACTATGACTATGAATACTATATTATGACTCCTGTAGACATAATCAACCTAGACGATGGAAATAAAATTAATTGTGATGAGTGCGGAAAGAAGCCTCCATCAGGATATACTGTTGTAAGTGAGAATAATCCTGACACTGACATTGAATTTGAGACCGGTGACGAGGGATATTGGAAGTGGACGTCAGCATCCTTTAGTTTCAGCTTCTCAAGCGGTAAAACAATCACTTTTGGTGGCAGTATATCTGCTATTCGTAAATCTATTGAAGCTCCATTCGTCCACGTAATAGTTCAGCAATGGGGTAATTCACAGAAGGAATACTATTTCTGGTTTGAAAATAACTCTAAGAATTCCCATATCGTCCACTTCTCATGGATTCCGCCGTAAATCAATTCCCACCTACCTTATTATTTAATTTTGAAACATAATGTTTCAACGATGCCACTTCACCTTAATTATTAAAACAATTTATGTGATCTCAAGTAAGGGTGATGAAGCTTGACTCTAGATCTCTCAGCCTCCACATAAACATTTATAATGGATAGATAGTTTTAGCTTCGACGCCTAATGGATTTTATTGGAAGTCATGTTTACATTTATCTGATGTATGTTAAAAGTCTATAAGTTCATGTCCGCTCAAACCATTCAAATATGAAGTGTCGTTATGTCTATACAGTATGAATCTTCCATCATAGTCGAATATGGTTATTCCTCCACAATCTATTCTAATATTCCAGAAATGTGAAATGTTCAATCCCAGCAGCATGCATATTAGAATTTTCAGTACCACTCTATGTGAAACTATGGCGATTTCACCTTTAAATTTCGATGTAACTTTTTCAATGAACTTTTCCAGCCTAACCTTAACGTCTTGTAGGCTTTCACCATTCGGAAATTTAACTCTATGAGGGTTTAAATGCCATTCCCTGTATAATTTTGGATAAAGCCTTTTCACTTCACCCTCCCTTTTACCCTCCCATTCACCATAACTTATATCTATTAAATCTTCATCCACTTCAACCTTTATATTTCCTCTTTGATGTTTCGAGATTATATTGGCTGTTTCAAGGGCTCTTCTAAGTGGGCTGGAAAATATTATTTCAAAATTTATTTTGCTCAGATATTTTCCAAGTGATTCAGCATGTTCAACTCCAAGATCGCTTAAAGATATATCTAGTCTACCCCTAAAAATTTTTTCAACATTATATTGTGTTTCTCCATGTCTTATCAAGTATAGTCTCATATTGGTCGCCGAGAAAATTAAATTACGACAAGCATATATTATTTGATTGGTTCAATATGAAGCTTAGAATAGCTGATTCAATGGATGTTGATAGAATATTGGTTGTGGGAGATCTCCATGGAGATTATGCGAGCTTCAAGAGGATAGTTGAATTCTTCAATCCTGAATCGGATTTATTGATCTTTCTTGGAGACTATGCGGATAGAGGTGATATGGGTGTTGAAGTTTTAGATGGAGTTTCTAGACTGATGAATTTTCATGGTGATAGAGTTATTGCTTTGAAAGGTAACCATGAAGATTATGGGAATGGTATTCCATATTTTCAGCCGTGTACATTGATTTGGGAGGCTGATGTGAAGAGGGGTGGCTGGATGAACTATTACAACTCTTTTCTAAGAGGTTTTCTAGACAAACTCTTTCTAGCTGCAAAGTATGAGAATATGCTTTTCCTTCACGGTGGAGTATCATCGAAGATAACTTCTTTGAAATGTTTGAAGTATCCGAGTCGAGAGGTGGAGATCGATGTTTTATGGAGTGATCCATACTTTGAGCCTGGTGAGAAACCCAATTTTAGAGGTGCAGGAGTCCTCTTCGGCCCAGATATAAGTGAAATGGTTTGCAGAGCTTTAAATGTGGATTTCATCGTTAGAAGCCATGAACCTTTAAAGGCCTTTAAAGGACCATGTGTAGAGCATGATGGTAGAATTGTAACTGTAAATTCAACTAGAGTGTATGGTGGAAGACCATTCATATTGACTCTTCCAGCAGAAGAGAATATTAAAAGTGGATATGAATTAGAGGAATATACAGTATGGCTTAACTAATATATTTTAACTCCTCTTCCACTTCGATAACAGTAAGGTAGCCATCAGAAATTGGAGGATACATCTAATTTTCCATAAGACTGCTAAGTGGAGCGCGGTTAATGTAGCTCGACGAAACATCGAACATAGATGAAGTGTTGAGGGAGAAGTCCAC
>QMRB01000077.1 GCA_003649185.1 Thermoproteota archaeon
AATACCCCTATATTCCATGATTTAATTTTTTCTCCTCTCCTCAACACTACCTCTCCTCTTCTTATATCCTCTCCTTTTTTCGAAATATTTCTTCCAGGTGGAATTGCCGAGTAAACTTCAATGTATTCGCCAGTCCTTCTGGTTTCCTCGTAAGGTATAACGGTATCTGCACCTTTAGGTATTGGGGCGCCTGTGGAGATTTCAACTGCACTTCTCTCCGTCAATATCATCTCCTTCTTATCTCCAGCTTCAATATATCCTATCACTTTTAAAATAGCAGGATTTCTCATACTGGCTCCAGTAATATCTTTAGCTTTAGCAGCATAACCGTCCATAGCAGCCCTATCGAATGGTGGAACATCGATGGGTGACATTACATTCTCGAAACTTATTCTTCCGAGACTTTCTAGAAGATCAACCTCTTCATACTCTCTAATATTATATGCTATTTTTTCATCTATTAATCGTTTAGCTTCTTCCACTTTCATCAGCTTTGTAAAACCTTTCTCTCTAACTTTCATTTAGCCTTCTCCTCCCATTATGAATTTAATATATCTACTCTTTCAATTCGGTTTGAATATAGCCTATACTCTTCTCCACTCTCAGTTATTATGGTTAATGATCCATCACTATTTATTTTGGTTCTTCCAATAAGTGTTTGTCCTTCTAAACTAATCTTCACTTTTCTTCCAGCTAAATAATCATGGGCTTTCCATTTTTCAATTATTTTTTCAGATTTTTCATTCATCAATGAATATATTTTATTTACTATTTCAAATAAAATTTCATTGATGTTGTGGGTTTTATTTGTTTCAATCATCAGTGATGTTGCTTTATCTTTAAGCTCCTTTAAAAGTTCACGTTCAGAAATGTTTATGTTAACTCCTATTCCAATGAACATGTTTTTTACCTTTTCCTCCTCGATTTCTGCTTCACACAGTATTCCTCCTATTTTCTTATCTCCAATAATCAAATCGTTAGGCCATTTAAGTTTGACATGTATATTAATATATTTTTGTAGGGTTTCCGCTGCAGCTATACCTGCAATCATGGGCATCATCGTTAATTTTTCTATCGAAATATTCCTAATTGTTAAAGTTGCCCAAAGTCCCCCTTCAGGTGAAAACCATTTTCTCCCATATCTTCCATAACCTTTATACTGTGTCTTCGCTATAACTATAAAGTCCCCCTCTATAATATGGGATAATCTTTTAGCAAGTGTCTGAGTTGAATCCGTGACATCTACCCTTATCTCTTTCATTCACTTTACAATTTCCGCCATATGCTTTATTTCTATTCCTATTTCGATCAATTTCTTTCTAAGTATTTTAGCTATCTCAACGGCTCTCGGATTATCTCCATGTACACATATGGTATGTATTTCTCCTAACTTTATTTTTTCTCCATTTATCGTCTCTACTTCACCTTTCTCTACAATTTCTACCGCTCTCTTTACGATGTGGTTTGGATCTGTGATTACTGCTCCCGGCAGTTTTCTGGACACTAATCTTCCTCTTTTATCATAGGCTCTGTCGGCAAAGGCTTCTGCAGCATATCTCAGATCATACTTCTTAGAGATTTCTATCAACTTTGAGTTTGCCAATCCAACCAGTATCAAATTTTCATCATATTCTTTGATAGCTTTAATTATAGCTTTCGCTATTCTTTCATCATCTGCAGCCTTATTATATAATGCTCCATGAGGTTTAACATGTAAAAGCTTCACTCTTTCAACCTTTGCAAACGCTTCTAAGGCTCCTATCTGATAAATTATGTAATTCTCTATCTCTTCAGGAGTGGTTTCAATCCATCTTCTTCCAAATCCAAGTAGATCTGGAAGTCCAGGATGGGCGCCTATTTCAACATTATTTTCAACAGCTAATCTCACAGTTCTCCTTATAGTTACTGGATCCCCAGCATGAAAGCCGCATGCAATGTTTGCAGATGAAATATACTTCATTACTTCTTCATCTAAACTCAACTTAAACCTGCCATAACTTTCGCCGAGATCGCAATTTAAATCTATTTTGCCCACCATTTCTCTCAATTTTAATTATCCAAAGTAAAATTAAATATTTGTTTTCATAGTGTTATTTATGTGAAGAATTTTCACTATGAAAAAAGTTATGAGTTAGGCTTCTACATTTCTCGTGAAGATTATGAAAAATATTTCTCTTTTATTGAGGGTAAATGTCTTGAATGGTTCTCCAACAGTGTAGACTCCATAAATCTTCTCCATGAAAAGGATAGATGTATTTTGCAGATATCTTTCAATTTTCCAATAAATTTTACGATAAATTTAAATTTAGATGAGCAACTGAAGATGACTATTAGATCATGTGAAAAATTATCTACGGAATATGTTCTGAATTTAGTTATTCTTTTTCAATATTTTACCCATCAATTCGTTTCTTCTAGAAGGGAGGGAAATATAATCCTAGTTTACATTCCAGGATTACCGATAACCCCTATGAAAGAATTTTCGCCAGTTAAAAAATTTTTAAATGCTCTGTTTACTGGAAGTTTCACGGCCTTCTTCTTTTCCTTCCTCTTGATAGGTCTTCTCTTCTTCTCATTTATGGGTAGTTTAGCTCCACTTGGAATTATAGGTTTTCAAACAGTTCTCTTCCTTCTTTCTTCTAGGATAATTTCATTTATCGGTGATTGGCAACTTTCCTATGATCATGGAGACGTATATATAGTCTCATGTCGCATTCCCATACTTCAATTTACAGGTCTCGTTAAGAGAAAATGGACTGACATAATGTCGATTAAGAAGGAGATTTATGATGCCTCTTTAGGATTAGGTAAATCTTTATCTTCTAAATTGATCAGCGAAAAGTTCAGGGAGCATGGCATTATCTGTCCGGAAACGAGAATACAAGTTAAACATATCCGGCTTTACAATTTAATTAAAGATTTATGTGAAAAATATTCTATTGAAGTGCCTAGAATAAATGTACTTAACACAATCGTACCTAATGCTGCTTCCTCAGGCCCCTCATTAAAGTTTGCAACTTTACTCGTTAACTCTGGACTCATCTATATGCTTAATGAGGATGAGGTGAAAGCAGTTATAGGCCATGAATTAAGTCATACAGTTAATCGTGATCCATTGGTCCTATTTGCAATGGCCTCCTGCGAATATCTGTTAAGAGTATATGTATTGCAATATCTCACTTGGCCTCTTGACTTAATATATCTTCTAGTTTCAGTTTCATCCCTATATTTTATGGCTAAATTTTTAGAGGCTAGAGCCGACCTAGAAGCTTCATACAGATTGAAGTCTCCATCAGCCTTAGTCAACGCTCTTCTCAAACTTTCCTTTCCAAGAACTTTTTATGAAAGAAGCGCTTTCAATAGATTTTTAAGATGGTTCAGTTGGAATCCTCATCCTCCAACCTACTTTAGAATCTTAAGATTAGAGCAGATTGATATTTCTAAAAAACCTAAATCTTTTCTTTTAGAATCCATTAAAGATTGTTTAAGGGGTTTTGTTCACTCATTTATTTAGCATTTAACCACTTTCATCTAATCTTTAATTCATTTCTTACGAACCATACTCTTTTCAGTTAAAATCTGGTTTTGAAATCTTTCTCAGCCAGTTTCAACTTTATATATGAAGAACAAGCAAAGTTTGAGTGAATTTCTCTCTGTAAACTTCCATATCAGCTCGTTCAATTTCTGATCTATTTGAATAGTCCTTTTCTCTTTTTGCCAATTCCGCCAGTCCTTATCCTGCTAGAATTTATTGTTACAGCAGTTTCAATTGGGCATTTCACCCTTATTTTTCTTCTCCAATCCTTTCCAATCTCCATTAAAACGAATATTCCTTCAATCTTTCCCTTCGACTTTTTAATTAGATTTATTAGGGCATTTAAAGTTCTCCCCGTCCTTACGATGTCATCAACTACTAATACTTCATCTGAACTTTTTATAATCCCCTTAGGAATATAGAGCGTTCTAAGTTCCGCTGAGCTTTCCGATGGATATGCTTCTTCCAGATAATCCCGTATTCCAACCTCCTTATTTCTTTTTGCTATAACCAATGATTTTTCCAATGTTACTGAGATCGCCGTAGCTAAAGTTATACCATTTATTTCTGCTGTCATTATTTTACTTATCCTTCTACCTGCGAATTTCATAGCCACATATTGAGCTGCATGTGAAAGGATGTAAGGGTCGCAGATTATCTCAGTTACATCTATGAATCCATCTGGTGTAAATCTCACCTTCTTCTTAATTAGCGAACTTAAACTCTCAATATTTTCCAGCTTATTCCATAAATCTATAGCTGTTTCTTCGCTTGGCAAAACAGATCCCTTTACATATCTACAGAGAACTGCTTCAGGCAGCCCAGTATACTTTGCTAATTCACTATAGGCATAGGATTTTTTTATCAGTCTCAGTTTTTGAACCGTTAAAAGTCTCAATTTTATGCTGTCATATCTCGATGACATGTTTTCACCATTGTTTCAGGGAAGATGCCATTATAAAATTATATTGCTCCGAATTGTTTTAATTGTTTCCATCAAGAAATTTATATTGGAAAGTTTCA
>QMRB01000078.1 GCA_003649185.1 Thermoproteota archaeon
AGAAGCTGGTATTATATTAGGGCTCCTGAGAGAGATCAGGTGGAATACATTTATAATTGGATATTGGACATAGCGAAGGGAGCAGCCCTAATGACAAGAACAAAACACAAAACAGAATTCATAGAGGGATGCTACAATTTAATACCAAATAGAACTATAGCGGAAGCCATAGTGGAAAATATGCGTAGAATTGGAACGCCGAAATATAGTGAAGAGGAATTGGAGTTTGCGAAGAAGATAGCTGAAACAATTCCAAGGGAGGAGAAGATTGAACAGTTGAGAAAGTCGAAGCGTCCTGGATGGGAGAGACTTGTAGATAAATTATTGGATGATGAGATTCCTGATCCATGGGGTGAAGGGGAAATTATGCATGGAAGCACTGATGTGGCGGATGTGAGTTGGAAGACTCCAACAGTAGAATTCAGCACTGCGGCATGGGTTCTAGGAACACCTGGACACAGCTGGCAGACTGTGGCTCAAAGTGGATCTGGACTTGGACATAAATCAGCTATATTTGCGGCAAAGGTGATGGCTACAACAATAATCGACATGTTAACCAATGCTGAGCTACTTGAAAAGGCAAGGAAAGAACATAAGAGAAGGATTGGCAACAGGGAATATAAGTCGCCTATACCTCCAAATGTTAAACCGCCAATAGATATATGGGAGAGAAAGATAGAAGTATAGGGGAATCTTCAGCCCCTAATTATTTTATTGAGCATAGTTGACGCTTCAAATTGAAGGAAGATATAGAGGAAAATGAAATTTAACAATGTCAACTATGAATTTAAAATCAATTTTACCTCTCCACTTTCATTTACTATAAACTCGTATACGGTTTTCTTTAACCCATAACCATATGCTCTAACCGGATATAATCTTCCATCTGTATGGGTTACCAGTATGGGGGTTAAGTTTCCTGGAATAATCACAGCCAAAACTCCTGGATGAACATTTATTTCAAACTCGAAAATTCCATTGAGAGTTTTCCCATAAACTTCAACTAAATCTACATCGAAATATACTGTTCCCAAACCTATAGAAGTAATATTCGTTATCCACCAGCCTCCATTAAAGTTAAATCTACTGAAAATCTTTCCATCCATTATCAGTTTATTTGGCTTCGCTGAAAACCCGATTTTCAAAGTATTCTCAGCCGGATTAAAAGTTGAAGTTAAACTGTTTCCAATCAATTTTAAATCCAGTTTAACCGGACTGCTCCAACATTCCATTAAGCTATATCCCCATATTTTATGAACCTTCAACTCTACGGGCATACGATACTGGAAGAGTATGAATGTAACTTTTCCATTAGCCTCACCTAATCCTCCTCTATGATCATCTCCTTCAACATGGATAGTGCCATTTATACATTCAAGATTTAAAGTGAACTTTTTATGGGTGATGAAAGTTGCAGAATATCCCCAGCTACTGGATATTCTAACCATGTATAGGAAGCATCTTCCATATATCCATACAGTGGAATCTCCATGTTTAACGGTCAATTTGAAGCATCGATATTCAAGTGACGGTTTAAATGTTAATGTGGCGTTGAAACAGACTTTTCCATAACTGTTCTTAGAAATTTTAAATCCCCCTTCAAGTTTAAAGCCATCCTCACAGATGAAGCAGCATCCTTCAATATAGCTTTTATAATAGATTTTACCATATAAAGTATAATTTATTTTCAGCGGAATCCACATGAATGGATCATTCAACCCCAACCATACGTTGAATCCATCACTATAAATCTTTATTATCGGCCCGAAATCGACACTGTCAATACTTTCAACATTCAATTTAACCTTCGAAAATCTACCATTATATTCAACCTTCAAGTATCCATTTTGAATTTCAACCATTACTGGAACACCTATATCCACAACTTTAAATCCCTTCACACTCTCCAATTCCACCTTCAACCTTTTCGCAACCTCATCGAGATCGATGTTCAAATTCACAATATAATATGGAATTATAGACAACATTGTTAAACTTAAAATTATAAGAGAGATTTCAATACTCCTCACAAGAAATATGCATATAAAATAAAAATCAGTTTCACAATTCAACCACAGACTTCTCCAACATAGAAGATGACTCAAACTTCAAGATTTAACTTATGCTTAGAATTAACCACTTATTTTAAAGTATACTTTAACTTCCTTTCCTGCTAATATTTCTTACATATATAAATAATTTATAATTAAGAAAATAAGAGTTTTCTGAAATAATTCCCTAATCACATATTACATTTAACACTACCAAAAATATAACTGGAATTTTTATCATCAATTTTCTACAAGTTTACAGAATTCCCACAACCCTGCTGGAAAGAAGATTGGAGAAATCTTTTTAGCCTCAAAAAAGAAAAATATAAAATCGGAACCCTACAAAGGGAATTGAAAGATTTTAGTTTGTTTGCACCTATATCTATGTCTCCCGTCAGAACCCTACAAAGGGAATTGAAAGGACTGGGTGCAGTGGGCGGTCGGGCGCCTGTCTTCATCAGAACCCTACAAAGGGAATTGAAAGATGTAAAGGCGGCCCCGATCCATCACCAACCTTCCAGAAGAACCCTACAAAGGGAATTGAAAGGATGAACCTTTCCCTACTATTACACATGCAGGTGTAGCTCGAACCCTACAAAGGGAATTGAAAGACTTACCCCTATGGTTTCATGGGGTAAAGGCGATATTGCTGAACCCTACAAAGGGAATTGAAAGAGCAGTGCCTGTTCCGATTTTGTTTCAAACTCCCGATCGAACCCTACAAAGGGAATTGAAAGCCGCAATAACTAGCCTAGCTTTAGGCAAACGGATATACGACTTGAACCCTACAAAGGGAATTGAAAGTAGCTTCATAAAAGCCTCCTTCTTTTTGATTGTAGCTTCTGAACCCTACAAAGGGAATTGAAAGTAATTATAACCTTGACCAGCTGCTTGAGCTGTTGTGCACGTTGAACCCTACAAAGGGAATTGAAAGATGAGTTCTGAATTTTTACGTGAGAAGTGGCGTGAATGCATGAACCCTACAAAGGGAATTGAAAGGCATTACGCTTAAACCTCCTTTCAATACGCTTTATTTCCCGAACCCTACAAAGGGAATTGAAAGTCTACGAATGCCGGTTCATCAATTAGCAAATCAATTATTTCGAACCCTACAAAGGGAATTGAAAGTTGAGAACATTTAGCAGTAAATGTATGTAGCCTAGCATTGAACCCTACAAAGGGAATTGAAAGACAGATAATAAGCCACCCTATAAACCTTCAAAACTTTACCATGAACCCTACAAAGGGAATTGAAAGTCTTTGAGGAGTGTTTACCATGAGTCTGATTGATGAGGAACCCTACAAAGGGAATTGAAAGTTTGGATATATGACTTTGAAAGATAGTTGCTAACTCTTCCGAACCCTACAAAGGGAATTGAAAGACCATCAAGCGTTAACGATGACGAGTGGGAGACATACAGAACCCTACAAAGGGAATTGAAAGTAAAGAACATGTTGAACAATACATATACAGTTTAGATGAGAACCCTACAAAGGGAATTGAAAGTCGTCACAGTAACCTCTGGCCCGCATTTTTTCAACGTAAGGAACCCTACAAAGGGAATTGAAAGAGGTAAAGCTTTTTAACATAGTCGCGGTCAATAACGCCTAAGAACCCTACAAAGGGAATTGAAAGGCATAGTGGGCATGGTCCTTTAACTAGGCGTGGCACGAACCCTACAAAGGGAATTGAAAGTATCATTCTCCTCCTCAACATGATTCTTGTAGCTAGTTCGAACCCTACAAAGGGAATTGAAAGTTTAACATATACCTCCCACAATTCCGTGTAGGTTGTTTGTCGAACCCTACAAAGGGAATTGAAAGCTCATCATCTGTGATTAGACCTGTCAGTCTCAGAACATCTGAACCCTACAAAGGGAATTGAAAGTCATTACTTTAAAATATTACCTTTATATGACTAGGCGTGGGAACCCTACAAAGGGAATTGAAAGCTGTTAGACTCTCTCTTAAAGGCTTAGTCACTTGAATGTGAACCCTACAAAGGGAATTGAAAGATACAGTATACTTGAAATTCCTTTTTCGTCTTCTCATCTATGAACCCTACAAAGGGAATTGAAAGAAAAATACATAACACAAGATATATATGTATACCGCAAGTGAACCCTACAAAGGGAATTGAAAGTTTATGCGTAACTACTTAAATTTATTATGCTCACACTCTGAACCCTACAAAGGGAATTGAAAGACTGGGGAGATCCCATGAGTGCAAGCGACCAGAAAACCTGAACCCTACAAAGGGAATTGAAAGATCTCTGAACATCTCTCAACGCTTTCTGTATTTCGCTTTCGAACCCTACAAAGGGAATTGAAAGAAAAACCGAATACTATCATCATAAGCGAGTAATCACCTTCAAGAACCCTACAAAGGGAATTGAAAGATATTACTAGGTTTTTGTCTAATTCTGCCAGTG
>QMRB01000079.1 GCA_003649185.1 Thermoproteota archaeon
AATTTGTGGTGTTCTTCTCCTAGTAGGGTTGGTTTTGCAGGTGAATCTTTTACGTATATTTTTGATGTGAGTTATGTTGGGGTTTATTCATTTATAGATTTGAGCCTTTATGTTGAGGGGGTGCCATCTAGTTGGTCTTATAAGTTTATTTATAATGGATTTGAAGTTGACATGATTCGCTTGCTTAATGAGACGCGTGTAAATTTGCAGCTTATTGTTGATGTTCCTTCTTCGGCTTCACCTGGTGAATATAGCTTTAAAATTGTAGTTGAGTACGTTCATTATCCGTATAGGAGTTATTTGAATTGTAGGGCTATTGTTAAGCCTACTGTTAGGGATTTGGATGTTTTTTGCATGTTTCCAGCTAAGGCTGTTTGGGCTGGTTCCAGCGTGGAGTTTGAATTGAATTTGCACTATTTTGGTCCTGAGGATACGTTTAACTTCACAGTTATGAATTTACCTTCGGGCTGGAGCGTTTACTTCATTCATGGCTCCGATGAAATTCTTCTTTTATCATTGAATGATGGAGATACTGCTTCAATTAAGGCTGTTTTTGAAATTCCTGCTGATGCTGAAATTGGAGATTACAACTTAACTTTAATCATATTTTCCAAATTTATTAGTAGAAAGGTGAATTTGATTGTCAGAGTTAAGCCTCCATCCACCTTCAACAGGGGTTTGAGGCTTTCCGTGGACTATCCCATCATTGACATTGAGACAGGTAGATTTGCATATTTTACTTTAACCGTAAATAATGTTGGAGCTGTTGATGAAATTGTTTACTTAAGCGTTTCTGAAAAACCCTCTGGATGGGAAGTTTCGTTCATAGTATCTGGCAAGAAGATTCACGGCCTATCAGTTCCTGCGAGAAGCTTCTCCAATGTCATTGTTGAGGCGAAGCCTCCGCCATATGTTGAATTGGGTGAGCATAAGTTCATCATTACAGCCGAATCTGAGGATGGAGCTATATCGGCTAACATCACCCTAATTGTCAATATTTATGGCAAATATAGCTTGAGCCTACATTTCCCAGAATTCCCATCACCCTACTTCAGCATGAAATCCGGCGAAACTAAACGATTTGAAGTTGAAGTTAAAAATAATGGTGTTTTAAACGTCACAAACATTTACCTTACACTTGAAGTTCCATCAATCGATTGGGAAGTGAACATTGAACCCCAAAAAATCATGCTTCTACAACCAGGCGAATCCGTGACCTTCCAAGTAGAAATGTACGTATCAACCATAGTTTCAGCAGGGGACTACTTCATCACAGTTAAAGCAGTTTCAGATCAAGCTTCAGCATCAAAAGATCTAAGAATTTCAATTACTAAGCCAACTGAGTGGGGCTACATTGGAGCAGCACTAGCTGTAATAGCAATTGTAATCGTAGTAATTATCTTCAAGAGGGCTGGAAGGCGATGAATGGTAAAGCGATAATTGAAACCAAAAATTTAACGAAAATATATCACGTTGATGGACGGGAGATTCGAGCTGTCGACAATCTAAATCTAACTGTCTATGAAGGCGAATTATTCGGTTATCTAGGTCCAAACGGCTCAGGCAAAACTACCACAATCCTAATGCTTCTAGGACTAATTCAACCCACAAGCGGCGAAGGAAAAGTCGCAGGATACGATATAATTAGGGAATCCAAAATGATTAGAAGAGTTGCTGGATACATTCCTGAAAGATATAGCTTCTACGAAGACTTGTCAGCATACGAGAACTTAGAATACTTTGCTAAGCTAAATAACATTCCTAAAAATGAAGTTGAAGAGAGAATAAAATGGGCTCTAGAAATAGTTGAGTTAAGCAAGTGGATTAATGCACCAGTAAAAACTTTTTCAAGAGGCATGAAGCAGAGGTTAGCTCTAGCCAACGTGCTAATAAGAAAGCCTAAAATAATATTTCTAGATGAGCCCACAGCAGGATTAGATCCACATGCAACAGCGAAGTTCAGATCCTTAATAAAGAAGCTTAACAATGAATTTAACATCACAATATTCCTATCAAGCCACATGCTCCACGAAGTAAGGCAAATATGCAATAAAATCGGATTCCTAAAAGATGGAAGGCTAATAGCCATAGACACCATCGACGGCTTCATGAACAAGATGGGAATTAAAGTCATATTGGAAGCAACAAACATCAACCATAAAATCATCAAGTCAATAGAGAGCTTAAATGACGTAAATAAAGTATTGAAAGTAAATGATAAACTAGTCATTTATGCTAGAAACGACGTTAGATTAGATATTTCAAAAATAGTTACAGGCTTAGGAGAATACGTTTTAACTCTAAAAATAGAGCCTCCAACTCTTGAAGAAGTTTTCTTCATAGTCTATGGAGAGAAAGGAGGATGAGCATGAGCACCATCATAATTGCATTAAAAGAATTCTCAGACCATGTAACAAGCCGAAGATTCCTAATTCTATTCACGCTCCTAAGCGTACTTTCAGTTCTATCAGCCTTCTCATCAATAAGCAGAGCATTTATAGGCGAAGTTAAAATGTTTTCAGACATATTAACTCTAGGCCGCCTATCAATAATATACCTAATAGGAGAACTAGGACCTCTAATCGGAATAGCCTTGGGATTCGATTCGATCAGCAAGGAAATTGAAAGCGGTTCAATGCTACTATTACTATCCTGCCCAATATATCGGGACACAATATTAAATGGAAAAATTCTAGGAGGACTACTAACAATAATTCTAGCTCTAGGCACATCCACAATTCTACTAACCGGATTCACCCTAGCTCAAATAGGAATTGCCCCAACAAGTGAAGAAATAATAAGATTAATCCTCTACTTCCTAGCATCAATAATTTACATTTTAAGCTACATGGCTCTAAGCATGCTAACATCAATAATCTCAAAAAGAACTTCAATATCACTGCTAACTTCAATTTCAATATGGATCTTCTTCACATTCATAATGCCCATGATCGCAAGCTCACTAGCAACAATCCTACCAGAAGAGGATATAGAAGGAAAAATAAGAATAATGACCATAACGCTGCTACTAACGCCAGTTCAACACTACTACACGCTTAGCAGAAACATCATAAGCCCAAAATTCTCAATAGATCCATTTAGCATATTCCCAAGAAGATCAATAGTAAAGCCATTAACCCTAATTGAAAGTTTAAACCTAACGTGGCCAAACCTAGCAATAATAACATCACTACTAGTAATATTCGTAGCAGCATCCTACATCAAATTCCTAAAAGAAGAAATAAGATAACAAGCTACTTCAACTTAAATCCACGTTTTCTAGCATAAATAATCATCAAGGCCACAACAATTAAAACAACAACTATTGAAACATAACCCAAAATCTGCGTTAAAGGTAAACTAGGAATCTTAAATCCCTTTTCAACAACTTTAAATTTGATCCGTATACCATCAATCAACTTGCCTGGAATGTTATAATACGGCTTATCTATAATAGCATCATTGGTAATCGCATAAGAAACAATCACCCCCTCCATTCTTCCTCTTCCAATAACATAATCAATAGATGAGAAGTAAATGTCTTCAAAAACGTAGTCAAGATTACCTGGCCTTTGAAATTCAATATAAATAACTGATTTAAAAGACTTTTTACTAGCAGTGAAAGGTTCAGTTATATTCAAAATTTCAAACAAATCAAAAACATAAGTTTTACCAGCTTTAAAACTATAATAATTATCAAATTTTTTCTTAATTTCAATTTTGTAACTCCAATAACCTAAAGATTTATCATAAGTCATTATAAATGACAATAAAGTTCCATTAGTCATAAAGCATTTACTCTTTATGAAAGAAAGAAAACCATCTTCAGGCCTTACTTCAAAAAATAAATCTATAATTTTATTGACATCAATATCAAACACTTTGTATATTAAATATAATATCCTAACTTTAGTTCCAGTCCATGGATTTGTCACATCAACAGGCTTCTTCTCGGCCAATTCACAATATGCCCCAAAATATGTACTCACTATTTTTGAGCAGTTATCTGTCCAATCTCCTCAGCCTCTTCAAAGCTAAAGTCCATGCAATTATAACGTAAGCACAAATTTGTATGAACTCCAATTAAAGTAGAGATTGAAAAAGACTCCAACTTATCAATATGCGGTATGTTTAAGTTAAATATATCTAAAAATGGCTTTTCAAGTTTAGATTCAAGAAATATTATGATGGAACCATCTTTGTTTATTATTACTCTTATTTCTTCATGAGGCTCCAAAATTACCTGAGAACTCAAGAAATTATGTAGCATCAAGAGGATTAAGATAGGCATTATCCTACTTTTCATCAAAATCACATTAATAATTTAAGAAAAATATATATAAGTTTTTTCAAAGAAAGAGTGGTGCTTTAACGTGAAGACATCTATAATTACCTTTGTATTGCTAGGCATTCTGTCCATCATCCCTCAAGCACTTGCAATAAGCATAATACAGCC
>QMRB01000080.1 GCA_003649185.1 Thermoproteota archaeon
GTAAAGAGCATCCTGTGAACTGTTTATCATCCTTCTTAAAGCTGAAATTGTAAGGGGCTCTTTCTTTCTAAATAACAATACTAATATGCGTGGAGCACAGGTCTGTTCTAACACCTTAAGGGATTGGTTCAAGATTTTCCCCATATATTGTTTATTAGTAATCGATAAATGAATACTTTATTAATGTATATCGGAGACCGATAAGAGATATATTTAAATATAACTCAGAATATACCATTTATAGGTTACCGTTTTTCGGTAACTTATGAAAAATTTAGGAGGTTGGAAAATGCCGAAACATCCTCTAAAATTAGTAAATATAACAATAAAATTGTCAAGACAGCTACTAGAAGAGTTTGATGAGTGGTGGAAGCGGGAGGGCTTTGTAAGTAGAACCGAAGCGATTAGGCAGGCGATGCGGGAGATCATGAATACAACGGCTTTTATAGGTAATAGCATTTCCATTCAGGAGGCGGCCCAAGAGGTGACTCATGAATGTTAGTTTGTCGGCGTTATCATGGATTTATTCCTAGAGATCTGAAGCAATTAATTTTTTATGCCAAGAAAGTTTTGTCTAATGAAAACACCAAGAGATTTCTATGGGAACATACTAGAAGCGTTCATCAATATCACACTGTAGTCGACTGCATCAAAATACTAGCGGAGCTAGATAAAAACCTAGTAACATGGAAGGAGGCGGCCCAAAATGCAAAGTAAACAATTACAGGTAGATCTCAGCAGGGAGCTGGGCCGACTAAAAACAAACTATGAATTATTAAAAGAAATCATATACGAGCTTGAAGAAAACTATGTGGCTGACTTTGAAAAACTCAGCAATGAGATCTGCTTCCTCAAAAAGAGGATAAGACAGTTAGAAAAAATCATCGAAAAACTGCAAGATCAAAGACCTTTTCAAGCTTTCATACAAGGAGGAGAATGAAAGTGATCAGCGAACAACTTATCTATGATGCTTTTAGGCGTTTCCTAGTTAAAAAGTCACGGCCCAGAACAGAAGCCATCCATGTAAGCGAAGTAGTCGGCTGCTTGAGAAAAGCCTATTATAACAGGAAGTATGGGGATGAGCAGCTAAACCATTTAGCTCCAACAAAGAGGGTGATCTTAAGCCTCGGATTAAGCACCCACCTGATCTTAGAGGAGATTCTAGAAGAGCTTGGATATAAAACTGAAAGCATATACACGTTGAACCTCGGCGGCCTAAAACTTGTAGGCACACCAGACGCAGTAAACCCCCAAAGAAACAGCATACTAGAAATAAAAACAGTGAATAAGCTGCAAGAACATCCACTAGAACACCACATACTACAACTAAACACGTATCAAGGCATATTAAAGATCATTTATGATTCTAGGCCGCCGCTGGGACATATAATCTATATCCACAAACGAGACGGCCAAATAAAAATCCACACCCATACCTTTGACGAGCAGCTCTTCCACAAGATCATAGAAAGAGCAAGAATCTACCATCAATATTTAAAGCAAGATCAAGAGCCGCCAGCAGAGCAAAGTTGGCTATGCCACTACTGCGAATGGAAATGGAGGTGCAAACCATGAACAACACAAACTCCAATGGAAAAGAACCCATCATAAGTAATACATCCACTGGACGAACGAATATAGATAAAAAAGCAGCGTATATACATAAATATATACATACATATGTATATACGAAGAATTTTATAATAGATGATCTCGTAAATAGCAGTGTTAAACTTACCAGTCTTAAAGTTCCAGAGAAGCTTTGGCAAGTAGCTAAAATCATTGCTCAAATTCGAAATGAAAAGTTAAGTCAGATTCTAAGAGCTAAACTTGCCGAGTATGTGGAGGAGAATCTTGATCTTTTAAACTTGCAGGTTACAACTGTCTGTAAGGAAATTAAGATTAATAGGAATGGCAGGATAAATCTTTCTTTACGTAGGGTTGAGACTGATGTTGACGGTTTACCGATCGTTCCAGCTAAGCATGGTGGTAATGGTTGGATTGCTACATGTCCAATCTGTCAGCATGTTATAGGGTATCTTACGCGTCCAGATCCACGTAACATTGAAACATGCCCAAAATGCCGTAGCCAATTCCATGTTAAACCAGAGGAGGGAGGGTAGAGTATGGAGATTGTTGTTGCTGATGTTGTTGGTGATGGTGTTTTTAAGCTTGATGTTCAACGGCATTTAATTGAGACTGGGTTGGCGATTCTTGGTAGGCGTGGTAGTGGTAAAAGTTATCTTGTAGGGAAAATATGTGAAGAGCTTTGTGAGGTTAAGCAGCCTTTCATTATTATTGATGATCGAGGTGAATATTACACTTTGCGTGAGCGTTATCCAGTGGTTATAATTAGTCTTGGTACTCCTAAGCATTACACTCCTGATATTGCAAATGTTACTCCTGAAATGAGTAAGGCTATTGTTAAGGCTACTTTAGAAACAAATCAGTCTTTAATTATAGATTTGAAGCCTGCAACTATGCTTGAGAAGTTCAGGTTTCTAGCTGAGTTTCTACCAATTCTCTACAAGGAAGCTGAAAGGCAAATGAAGCCCTATGTTCTAATTATGGATGAAGCCCATCGCCTTACACCTGAAAAATCAATGATCCGACTTAGAGAAGTAAGAGAATATCAAAACAAGGTTATTTATTGGGTTTATGAAATTGCAGCCACAGGTAGACATTTAGGATTAGGTTTCATTTCAGTTGCTCGTCGTCCAGCTGAAATTTCCAAGAGCATTTTAACTCAATGCGAATTGCGAATATGGTTTAAAGTATCAGGTGTAGATTTAGAGAGATTAAAAGAGGAAGTTTCAAGTGAACTGGCTGAAAAGGTTAAAGGCTTCTCATCAGGCACAGCTGTGGTTACAGGATTAGATGAATCCTTAATAATTAAAATTCATAAGCGTAAATGCACTCATGGAGGAGAAACACCACTAGCCAAACCAGTAGCAATCCCAAGAATAGACAACTTCAAACAAACACTACAAAAAGTCTTAGAGGAAATAAAGGCTAAAGCTCCACCCCCCAAAGTTCCAAAAACAGTTTTAACTGAGCTGAAAGAGAAAACTGAGCTTATTAGACGACTTGAAGAAGAAAATATGCAATTAAAAGCCAAAATTTCAGAGTATAAATCGACATGTGAAATCCTTGAAAATAAACTTAAAAATCTTCTAAAGCAATTTGAAGAACTGAAAAAACAAACCATCTCAATTGAAGAAATAGAAGATCTAAAGTTAACTATTGCAACACTTAAAGAGGAAAATGCACAACTGAGATCTCGCATAAAAGACTTGGAAGAACAGTTAATTGAAGCTTCAAAAACTGAAGAGAAATTCCAAGAATTAAGAGAATTTCTGCTAAATTTACGTGACTTCATCATAGATGTCCAGAAATTTATGCCTGAACTAGAATTAATACCATCAGACATAATCAAATTAAAAGAGGAAAGAGACTACTATAAAGAGCAATATGAACGCTATAAACGAACAGAAGATCTTGAAAAACAAGCAGTAAAAGAAGCCCTGGAAGATTCAGCAGTTCAAAACTGGATACGCCATGCTAAAAGCATTCTCGGAGACTTAAAGGCTAAGCCAACTCTAGGCAAACTAATGAAAATAGCCTTAACCTATGATCCTGAAATCTCATTTCTACCAGAGGAAATAGATGTAGGAGTAACAGTTGAAACCAATCGACGCTACCTAAAAATGCTAGCTTTAAAAGGCTTACTATGGGAAACAAGCAAGCAGGGAAGAAAAGCATTCAGAAACAGATTCCACCAATGGATAACCGAAAACATACGAAGAATAAAGCCAACAGCACCAGACAAAGCCATCGAAATAATCCACGACCAACTAAGAGAACACCTTCTAAGGTGATTAAACATGAGTGAAGATAACTGTCCTTTTCTAGTGGTTTATGATCGGCCGAGGATTGTTTGGGGATTTTTAGAGTATTATGGTGAGTGTAGGGCGTGTGGCGGTTATCCACTTTTCAAGTGGGAAATTGAGAAATGCAAACTGTACTGGGAGAAATGTCCATTCCAAGTTCAGGCCGCCAGAATTTTAAAATTAAGTTTTAGGAGGGGGAAGCATGCAGTATCGACAGGTGAACAGTAGAAATATTGTTTTAGCCATTCTTGATCATATTGCCAATAAGCGTTACAATAGTACAATGATTTATTTCAGCAAGGCCGAGTTCATCAAAACCTATTATACTCTTCGGGCTAGAAAAGTGATTCCCAGCATTAAAATTGAA
>QMRB01000081.1 GCA_003649185.1 Thermoproteota archaeon
ATTCCCTTTATAGGGTTCAAGGATAGGATTCTCAGAAATTTCACTAATGACATCAACAGCTTTCAATTCCCTTTATAGGGTTCCTAATTCTTATAATTATATATTTATAAACCTTTCTACTTTCAATTCCCTTTATAGGGTTCGGAACACAGCTCGCAGAGGATATAAAGAACATAACAGTCTTTCAATTCCCTTTATAGGGTTCCCCAGCAACAATTTAAAGCAGGAAAAAATGCAGATTGAGGGCTTTCAATTCCCTTTATAGGGTTCAGGCTTAAATTAAGCTATCAAGCTCGTGAAATGTTCAAAACTTTCAATTCCCTTTATAGGGTTCTTAATCGGCATAATCAGCAGCTTCATAGCCTACAAAATAGTCTTTCAATTCCCTTTATAGGGTTCTACCAGTAAGGCATAGGAGGGTGTGGGTGGACAAATGGCTTTCAATTCCCTTTATAGGGTTCCACAGAGGGAGAGGAGGCTGGTAGTTGTCATCAACAAGACTTTCAATTCCCTTTATAGGGTTCGGAACTCTTAAATCGCCGTCGCCGAAGAACAGTAATGCATCTTTCAATTCCCTTTATAGGGTTCGAAGCAGTTAAACCTGCATAAAACCATCAAGTTTGACTTTCAATTCCCTTTATAGGGTTCGTGGATTGATGAGAATAGAATAGGTGTGCAATTGCAGTTCTTTCAATTCCCTTTATAGGGTTCTAAATGACGCTAAATCCGTTACAGCTGCACCTGCAACCCTTCTTTCAATTCCCTTTATAGGGTTCCGGGAAGCAAGAAACTAATCGAAGTTCTAGAGCTTGATGTAGATGACTTTCAATTCCCTTTATAGGGTTCAGAGAGGAGGCAGGTTACCTCTGTGGAGACTGTCTCCTTTCAATTCCCTTTATAGGGTTCACGGTCCAAAACGATAATCGATACAACCCGACATATATTTCTTTCAATTCCCTTTATAGGGTTCCATAAAGACAACGTTGTTATTGCAAGCGGCTATATTATAGGCTTTCAATTCCCTTTATAGGGTTCCACATGCACATTGATGAACGGTAACATTCTTTATGTTGTCTTTCAATTCCCTTTATAGGGTTCAAACTACGCAGAGAAGGAATTATTACTCGAAAAATGACTTTCAATTCCCTTTATAGGGTTCTTTGTATTATGATAATGGTAAGCTTAAAATTAAGGTCTTTCAATTCCCTTTATAGGGTTCAATAAGCCTATAAGAACATATTTTTTATATTTGTATAACTTTCAATTCCCTTTATAGGGTTCCAAAAGGCAATTGAAGAAAAAGCGGAATATATAGTTATCGACTTTCAATTCCCTTTATAGGGTTCACATATATGGGGTTGGAAGAGGCGGTAAACGAAATAGCTTTCAATTCCCTTTATAGGGTTCAAAAAGTCGATATAATCTATAATATTCAGGGTAAAAAAGCCTTTCAATTCCCTTTATAGGGTTCTAATGCCAACAATGTACGCTATATTAAAATAAGCGCCTACTTTCAATTCCCTTTATAGGGTTCTGAAATACTATTGGCGGGCCCATTGGACGTTGCCAAGCTTTACCTTTCAATTCCCTTTATAGGGTTCCATATTTTGTGAGTCTATCAGGATCTAAGGCGTCAATACTTTCAATTCCCTTTATAGGGTTCAAAACAGAAGTGCATCCGATATATCCACAGTATAAGACTTTCAATTCCCTTTATAGGGTTCTCCATGGTCTTAACTTTCCCTCTCTTCTCAAACCACAACTATTGCCTTTCAATTCCCTTTATAGGGTTCAAAAGTTTAAAGCAGTATACCCAATAGAAAAAGATAATGTCTTTCAATTCCCTTTATAGGGTTCGAAAATGTAAACGATGCGGAGCAAATGGAATATTCATCACTTTCAATTCCCTTTATAGGGTTCTAGGCGCGTACGCCTATGCATCCTGCTCTTTCAGTTATGTTCTTTCAATTCCCTTTATAGGGTTCACATAATCGATACAGAGGACAAGAAAAGCGCTTGGAATGCCTTTCAATTCCCTTTATAGGGTTCGCACGGTGATAGCTATGTCTTGGATAGCGGCAATAGGTAACTTTCAATTCCCTTTATAGGGTTCATTAGAAGCCCTAAGTCCAATATTTATAAATCCAACCGTTACCTTTCAATTCCCTTTATAGGGTTCTTATTGTAGATTTGCTGAATCTCCTCTCGAGATAATGCACTTTCAATTCCCTTTATAGGGTTCGCGATATTACCCCTGCTGAGGGACTTTCAGAGGATCCCTTTCAATTCCCTTTATAGGGTTCTTAAAAAGTATGTCAGATATTTTGAGAGAGCGAATACACCCTTTCAATTCCCTTTATAGGGTTCGAGGGTACGCTGATGACGATATCGCAAGATATTTAAACTTTCAATTCCCTTTATAGGGTTCAGCTGAAAAAGTGGATTATTGATAGCAGTAGGTTTATTGTCTTTCAATTCCCTTTATAGGGTTCTTTTGCTAAATGTAAAATTTGATGGAGATGAGAAAACTTTCAATTCCCTTTATAGGGTTCATTGCCCATGATCTGTATAATATGCGCTCTAGCCACTTCTCTTTCAATTCCCTTTATAGGGTTCTCCACTTCAACCTTTAACTCTCATAACCTTAACTCTATTCTTTCAATTCCCTTTATAGGGTTCTTAAATCGCTCATTTTGTCTAACTTGTAACTTACTCTTCTTTCAATTCCCTTTATAGGGTTCGTGACATAATGCCTGAAAGCCATGTTCGCAGAATGAAAGTTGACTTTCAATTCCCTTTATAGGGTTCCCATAGGCGTAGCCATCGCACTTAAAAAGGCATTAGAAGCTCTTTCAATTCCCTTTATAGGGTTCAAAGAATTAGATATCTAGCTGGAATGCGTTCAACAATAGCTTTCAATTCCCTTTATAGGGTTCAACATAATATTCCGCGAAAATAACCATTAGGCCGAAAATCTTTCAATTCCCTTTATAGGGTTCCAGGAGTGGGTGTAGGACTCAAGGAGAAGGGAGGGGAGACTTTCAATTCCCTTTATAGGGTTCATTGTAAACTTTAAATATTTTTGTTTCCTTTTTATTGTTTCTTTCAATTCCCTTTATAGGGTTCAGCATTATGAAGAAAATGCACCGAAAATAACAGAAATATTTAGACTTTCAATTCCCTTTATAGGGTTCGGAAAACATTGCAGATGGTTTGGCTGGAATTTCCAGTTACTTTCAATTCCCTTTATAGGGTTCGCAGAATATCCAGTCAGTTCAAGAGTCAGGTGACTACTTTCAATTCCCTTTATAGGGTTCGCCAACCTATCAACCACTACTTTACCTGACTCCTTCAAACTTTCAATTCCCTTTATAGGGTTCAGATTTAAACAGAATTTAGAGGAATCCCAAGTTAAACTTCAACTTTCAATTCCCTTTATAGGGTTCAAAACCGACTTGTGCAGATGCAAGATTTTTTAATTTCTTTCAATTCCCTTTATAGGGTTCATGGCAATCTCACCCCTCCATCTTCTTTCTCTCACTCAGACTTTCAATTCCCTTTATAGGGTTCTGGAAGAGGCTTCCTCTACTTCCTGAGGAGTCTCATGAACTTTCAATTCCCTTTATAGGGTTCAATTTCTGAGAGAGGGAGTTTCTAGGTTTTTCCTATACTATCTTTCAATTCCCTTTATAGGGTTCTGAATGCCGTTTTAGAATGCTTCTTGCCCAAAACTATGATGTCTTTCAATTCCCTTTATAGGGTTCAAAGGTCCACTTCGTCTCCGTCGGCCCAAGAAGTAGCGCTGCCTTTCAATTCCCTTTATAGGGTTCCCGAGTATAAAACCAATTTAACCCTGGAAGGCTACAACCTCTTTCAATTCCCTTTATAGGGTTCCGGCTGCATGTTGGCTGCAACATCATCCTGGTGCGGGATCTTTCAATTCCCTTTATAGGGTTCGATAGGCGCGGAGACTACCAAATACTTGGCGGAACATACTCGACTTTCAATTCCCTTTATAGGGTTCAAAGAAATTCAGGGCCCAAGTTGAACCACTCATAGAAAGCCTTTCAATTCCCTTTATAGGGTTCGTATCCTTCTGAAACAAATTTTAATACACCTGTAGAAGACTTTCAATTCCCTTTATAGGGTTCCGATACGTATTTTTTCTTCTTTACTGTTAAAAAGCTTTCGGAGACCTGTTTTTCACAATACATATTGGAACTCTACAAACTTGCAGAAAAACAACATTA
>QMRB01000082.1 GCA_003649185.1 Thermoproteota archaeon
ATTTGTAAGTGGAGTTGTATCTATGCTTCTTCCAGGAGGACCTCCCATTAAATGGCTTATTCTCCCCTCATGGATTGCAGGTGGAATAATCATTGATCTATCCTTCAAATTGGTGGACAGTTCACATCGTTCGAAACTGTTTTATGGAATTTTAGGTTCAATTTACATAATTCCTGGAGATTTATTATTCTATTGGTCTTTCAGTATTTTTCTAAATTGGACATGGCATATAATGTTCTTCCTCTATGGATTCGTCGTTATCCATGCTATTTTAGGCGGATTGACGGGTTTTTCCACACCTTACCTTATTGAAAGAATTAGACCGGTAATTGGAAAATAAACCTAAAATTTTAACAAATATCTTCTTCCCTTTTACGTAAAATTTCTTTCATAGAATACTTTATAAAATGTTTTCTAACATATTATATTTCATGGATGCATTTTCGATAATTCCGCCTGAAAAGTTTCTCGGATTCAAGGTGGGAGAAGATAGAAAACTTGCAGATTGGAATAAAATAGTCGAGTATTTCAAACATGTTGGTGAGCATTCTGACCGTGTAAAAGTGGAGATCCTAGGTAAAACGACTGAAGGGAACGATTTCATTCTAGCAACAATATCTGCTCCAGAAACCCTGAAGAATTTGGAGAAGTACCGTGAAATACAGATGAAATTGCATAATCCGATCGGTTTATCGGAAGATGAGCTTGAACGTTTAATCGATCAAGGAAAGACCATAGTTCTCGTTACTTGCAGTATTCATTCCACTGAGATAGCTGCCAGTCAAATGAGCCTAGAGCTACTATATAAACTTGCTGTAGAAAATTCCGAAGAGATTAAAGAGATATTAGAGAATGTAATTTTACTTTTAGTGCCTTCGCTTAATCCAGATGGACATGTAATGGTGGTTGACTGGTACAATAAATATTTGGGAACGAAATATGAGGGCTGTTATCCGCCATATATGTATCATAAATATGTTGGCCATGATAATAACAGAGACTGGTTCATGTTCACCCAAGTTGAGACCAGAATAACTGTAGAGAAAATTCATAATAAATGGCATCCTCAAATAGTTTATGATTTACATCAAATGAGCTCTTATGGTCCAAGACTTTGGCTTCCACCATACATTGATCCGATAGATCCAAATGTTGATCCAATATTACAGCAAGAAATAGTTTTCCTCGGCTCCTCCATGGCTAATGAGCTGATCGGGAAAGGCTTCAAAGGAGTCTCATGTCACTCTATATATGATGCATGGACTCCTGCAAGAGCCTACCAACATTATCATGGAGGTGTCAGAATATTATCTGAGGCTGCAAGTGTTAGAATAGCTTCCCCTATCGAAGTTAAACCTGAAGAATTGATTGCACGTAGAGGTTTAGATCCTAAACAGCAGAGATGGTTCAATCCTAACCCCTGGATGGGTGGCAAATGGACTCTTAGAGATATAATCGACTATGAAATAAATGCTGTAATCGCCTGTTTGAGAAATGCAGCTAAATACAGAAAGATATGGTTGAAAAATACAGTTAACATTTTTAGGAGAGCTCTAAACCCTGAGAGAGGACCCTACGCCTTCATAATTCCTCCATTCCAAAAAGATCCATATAATATGTATTGGCTTCTAGATATACTTCATTTTGGCCATGTAACCATTCATGAAGCTGAGGAACCATTTACAGCTGAAGGTGTAAAATATCCTGCAGGATCCTTCATAATTTATTATGCCCAACCCTATGGCAGATTTGCTAAAACGCTTCTCGAAGTTCAACACTACCCGGATTTAAGAGAGTCTCCAGAATCCCCGCCGAAGAGACCTTACGATGCAACGGCTTGGACTCTTCCATACCTCATGAACGTGGAGGTTCATACAGTTAACAGAAAATTTGAAGCTAAAGTAAAGAAGATTGATAAAATAGTTTATCCAGACGGGAAAATAGTAGGTGAATTGTCGGAGAAATACTTCATCTGCACTTCAAAGTCGAATGCATCATATAAGTTGATTTTCTCACTTCTACAGGATGGATTTAAAATTTACAGAGCGATGCATGAATTTAAGTTGAATGGGAAACGTCTACCTCCAGGCGCATTCATAATACCAAATGAAGATGGTTTAGTCGATAGGCTGAAAGTTTTGCTTAAAAATCTTCCATTAACGCTATATGCCTGCTCAGATATCAGCCGGTTAAACTGCAAAGAAATACGGATTCCACGTATAGCCATTTATAGAAGTTGGTATCCCATTGCAGATGAAGGTTGGACGAGGTTTATCTTCGAAAAATTCAACATTCCATACGTTAACATCTATAATAGAGATGTTAGACAAGGCAATTTAAATGAGAAATTTGATATAATAATAATTCCAAGCCAAAGATTAGAATATATCGTTAAAGGTAGAAGTGAAAGGGAGATTCCTCCAGAATATGCTGGCGGTATAGGTGAGCTCGGAATAACCCATCTAAATGAATTTGTTGAGAACGGCGGAAAATTAATCACATTAAATCATAGCTGCATGTTGCCCATAAAACATATGTGGATACCTGTAGAGAATGCTTTGGAAAACTTAAAGGAGAATGAATTCTACATACCGGGTTCAATTTTAAGAATAATAGTTGACATTGAACATCCCATCGGATTCGGCATGGATAGAGATTCAGCAGCCATGTTCGTCTTCAGCCCAGCATTCAAAACTTCTGATAAATATGTTGTTGCCAAATATCCGCCAACAAATCCATTATTAAGCGGCTGGATACTTGGTGAAAAATATCTCCATAATCTTGCAGCGATAGTTGAAGTTCCAAAAGGCCGGGGTTCAATAATTCTATTTGGGGTTCCAGTTCAATTCAGATGTCAAACACCAGGAACATTTAAAATGCTTTTCAATGCACTTCTACATTAAAATATACTTTATTTTTGGTGGCTTGTTTGAAGATAATTGTTGTTGGATCCGCCCAGGATGGCGGCTTCCCCCAATACGACTGTAACTGTTTAAACTGTTCTCTTTGCAGGAAAGGTCTATTAAAACCCTTATATCGTTCATCCATAGCTGTTATCGATGATGATAATCACGTTATCTTTCTGGATGCCTCTCCCGATATGCGATTGCAGATGGCTTCTATAGATGTTTGCAGGGAAAAGTTAAATAGATCAATGAATAATAGAGTCTCCCCGATCGATGCAATAGTAGTTACGCATGCTCATTGGGGCCATATTGGTGGTTTAGCCGAGCTTGGCGCAGGCATTCCATATAAAGTACCAGTATACTGCTCCAGTCTTGTTTCTAAAATGATCTCCAAGTCGAGAATATATGGACATCTCGTCGAGGCCGGCTACTTGAAGCCTCAAATATTTGAATCCCGTAAGGAAATTCCAATATACAGTTGGAGAGGCGAACCCACAATGCTTAAATTAAAAGTTCTGAAAGTTAAACATCGAGAAGATTTCACAGACACTTTTGGACTAAAAATCTATAGCTCCAGTTTCTCTGTAGCATATATTCCAGATATAGCTTTCTTCAACATTGAAATTGAAGAGTTCATTAGCGATGTGGACGTCCTGTTCTTTGAGGGAACATTCTACTATAATAATGAATTGGAAATTGTAAGTGGTATTCATAAAACCTCCTATGATCTTGGACATATACCTATAGTTGACAGCTTAAACTTTCTAAGCAAAGTTGAAATTCCACAAAAATACTATATACATTTTAATCATACAAATCCAGTTCTTAGAAAAAGTAGTGAAGAGTTTAAATCTATACTTCGCTTTAAATTGAAGGCGGCTTATGACGGCCTCACCATAAATGTTTGAAAATTTGACTGAACAGCCATTATTATGTGCAATTAAACTCTATAATAAACTAAATTGCTTCGATTTTGAAAGTAGGCTGTTTTCAATTTCAGTTAATGAATAAACGTTAAATTTCCACTTAGCTAAAATTATTTGGTTATGATGAACGATTCCTTAATGTTTCTGCTTTATCGTCTCGCTGTTCTAGGCGCCTGCTGGAAACCCATATACACCTCTACAGTGAAGCTTAGCAAATTGTTAAATATTTCACAGCAAACTATTTCCAGGTGGATTAGAAAATTGGAGGCTGAAGGGCTTATTGTAAGAGCTGTTTCAGGTAGGGGACAGTTCATTAAGCTTAGTGATAAGGGTTTAAAGTGTCTAAGAGAATTCTATGTAAATCTAAAGAA
>QMRB01000083.1 GCA_003649185.1 Thermoproteota archaeon
CTAAAGTTGAATCTGCCTCAAAATTTTTATCAAACTTACATTTCCCTTCTAAATCTTTAGTTTACCATGTTTTGTTGATGGGCGGGGTGGGATTCGAACCCACGACCACCGCCGTGTGAGGGCAGGTTTTGATCATGAATTTGTCCATAAAGTTGGGTGTTCCTTGGATGAAAAGATCGTTGAGAGAGAGGTTGAATTGTTTAGGAATTATTTGGAGGTTCTGGGGAGGAGCCCTAGAACTATTAATGATAGGGTAATGTATGTTAGAAGATTTCTTAGAAGTGGTTTGCCTTTGAACAGTGAAGGGGTAATATATTTTGTAAGCATGTTTAAGCGTGATGCGAGGATTCATGCAGTTAAATCTCTGCGGTTATATCTTAAGTTGAAGGGGCGGAGGGATCTCTTGGAGATTTTGAAGACTCCTCCTCAACCTAACCGTGTAACTTATTGTCCTACATTGGAGGAGGTTAAGGTTGTTGCAGATGCAATTGAAGATTTACAGGCTAAGGCATATTTTGTTTTAACAGCTGAGAGCGGTTTGAGGCCTGGAGAAGTATTCAACTTGAAGATTGGAGATTTAGATTTGGATTGGAGGATCAGCGAACTGAACAGTTACGGTTTAGATGTAGAGGACCGTGCAGTAGCCCCCACACCCTCATCAAATATTAAGCGAAGCTTCTGCAGCTTCTTCTCCTCTAAAAACTTGATTCGAGACTACTTGGAGGAGAGAAAAGTAAATCCAAAAATGCCTGAAAAAATATTCAGCAACAGGAAGAATATTAGAAAACAAATATACATGGCAATGCGGAAGGAGCTTGGAAAAACCTTTGAAACCTACGCGTTAAGAAGATTCTTCGTAACCGAAATGCTCAGACGAGACGTAAACCCATTATTTCTAGATATGATGCAAGGCCGCAAACCAAAAGCATTCAGAATAATGCTAGGCCACTATCAAAAACTAACTTTACGCGACTTAAGAAGCGAGTATGACAAGGCAAACTTGAGAATTGCAGAGTAGAGGAATTTGACGTGTCATACTTGGTTTTCAACGTTTTTCTCTATTTATTGGGATGTGGAAAATATGTCGAGTTTGCGTCGAAGATTGCAGGTTGTAATTCTACATTGCATGTTGAATTGGATTCTGGGGGGTTCGACATTTGATGTCGAAACAGCTTTCTACATCAATTAAGGCTTCTAAAAGGGTTGATGCGGTTATGTTAGTTCTGCAGAGGTTACTCGAATTGGGTGTGAGTAAATCTGAGTTGGCTAGGCTTCTCGGGGTTCACAGGTCAAGCATTTACAATTGGCTTAGAGGAAAAAATAAGCCAGTAAAAGTTGAACTTTGGAGAATTGAGAAGATTTTTGATCTGCTTGAAAACAGATTGTCTTATGTCTATTATAGTTTAAATCATGGTGGGCCGCCGAATAATTATTTCAGCTATCAGAGCGACAATCTGACAGTTAAGGAGTTGAAGGCTATATTAAAGTCTAAACGTCGAGATGGAAGCAATAGAACGCGATACGAGCTGCTCTCGCTTAAAAATAAACTAGCCTTAAACAGGAATGAATCAAAACTATTGAAGGCATGTCTAACCAAACTAACATTCTATGCGGGAATACTGGGCATAACCTATAAAGTATTATTGGATGATGCAGCCCTCATAATAAGATCCTACTTGAAGGAGAATAAGGTGAAGAGGAAGTATGCAGGGGAACTGGCATTGGCAGCATTGAAAATTGCAAGTGCAAGAACCCTCTACAAACTAGACGAAGAAAGACTGCAGCAAATACTGAGCGACGAAACCATAGATCAAGAAAAATATAAGGAGTTTCTAGCGAGTTTAGCCATAAACTACCTATAATTTATTTCTATTTTGTGGGAGATAGATTGCGTCATGGTTCGGATGATTTTGGGAGCATGGTTCGAATATTGCTCGTTTCTGGGACTGCTAGGTTTGATGGGAATGGAAACTTTGTTTTGAATTTGACTAGTGGAGATCGTAAGCCTGTTTTAGTTATTGAGGGTGTTGCCAGGATCCCTACTTTAAGTGTTACTAGTCTGGTTGTCACTGATCCTAATGCTAGGTATTGGGATGAAAAGCCTAGTGCTCAGCAGGTTACTTTGCATAATGTGCCTAAGACTATTCGAAAGCGGCTTCGTGGAAAAATGGTTAGAGTTATTGTTGAGGTGGTTGAAGATGAGGAGAAGTAGCATATTATTCATATTTTTATTGTTAGTTTCAGTATTCTTTAAGGCCGCCATTGTATCGGCCCAGAATGAAAGTGAATCAACTGTTATTCCTGTGAAGATTACTTTGCTTGTTCCTGGAAGTTTAAGCATAACTTTTCCTTGGAGTGATAATGTCACTGCTTCCGCCAGTTCAGCTAAACATAGTGATTACATTTTGATTTCTAGGCAGAATTATGTTGTCTTCACTACCAATGCCACTGACAATTATAAGATCAAGATTGCTGTTTCATATCCAGGTTTAACTTTCGGTTCATTTACAATTAGAGCTTACAGTCATAATGCACTTAGCGATTACCTGGTTACCTTTAATCTTAACTGCTCGTCTATTGTTTTTAATGTTGATTTGACCACTGCTCCCGCACCGAAATATCCGTCGGCCCAGGAAATAGCAAAGGAGCAGAGCAAATACGTTCAAGATCTACTAATCCAATTAGCGAATACTACGGGCTTGAAGATTGAAGATCTCCTGGAAAATTATACTAGTATCTTCAATGGAAGACTTGACGAATATAAAAGTGATGTTGAAAAGAAGATTAATGATCTTAAGGGAGATGTTTCAACTCTCGATAAGCAAGTGTTCCAATTGGAGAAAGCAGTTGCAGAACTGGGTAAAACTGTTAATGATCTTAACAATGCTTTCAAGATAATGGTTAATGATCTTGACGCTGAGATCGGCAAGCTTAAATCTACACTGCAAAGTTTTCAGGCTAACACTTGGACAAGCATTATAATTGTCTGCGTAACGTTTGCAGCTGGCATAATTGGAGCTGTGAAGCTTAGCAACGAATCTGGGCCGACAATTGCGGAAATCACGCCTAAAGGGTTTAGGAAGTTTAATGATAGATCCAACAGTAAAAAGAGAAAGGTAGAGGAAGATAGACGTAATCATGGTTTCCCGCATTTCGCAGTGATCTTCCTATTACTGGCAGGTGTTCTCGTCTATTTCATGTTCATTTTTGTTTTTGGAGGTGGGTGAAACTTGTTCTTCGCCAGTCTACTCCTAGTAGCATTGATTAGCGGGTTGATCTTCAGCTTTATAACTGGGAGTCTTCAAAGCTTCTATGCTAGTTATCCTATACCCACGATATTGGCTGTTGCAGCTGATCTTTTATTGGCGAGTTATCTTTACGGTAATATCAGGCCTGGATTTAGAGGCCGCCTTATTGGTTATCAGTTGTTTTATGGTTTTACTGAGCGTGGTGTCTATAGGAGATTTGATGGCATTTTGACTGATATTAGCCACTTTTTAACTGAACCTGCAATCTCAGCCTTTAAGGCTTTAGCTCTCCAGGATCTCGACGAAAGATTGAAGGATAAAACTCTGCCTTCATCTATGCGTGAACGATTAGAGAATGTTAGGAATAGGCTTAAGAATCTTAGAGCATTAGATCTCCGCACCAAGATTAGAATTTACGGTTGTAGACGGGATTTTGTAAGGCATGTTTGGGTTGTATTGGCTGATAAGAGTATTGAGCAGTATAGTGTTGCCAGTTATCGTGTAGCCTTCACCTTTCCCTATGGCTTTCTAAGGCGAACAGCAATATTCGGTATAAGATATGATCTTAAAGGCTGGTATAAAATTGCACCATATGGTAATTGTAAGGTCCACTTGTTCATTCCCCTGATCGATCCTAGAGATAAAAGATTTGAAGCTAAACTTTCAGCTTTAAATCCAGTTGAGCGTGAAGCTTTAGCTTCACTTGGAAGCAGCATTACAGCCGCTTTACATCTGCATAGCGAGAATAGAAGGCTTAGAAGCGAGATTAAAGCTATGCGTAAACGGCATGACGAGATGACGAAGGAACTGGCAAGAATGGCTAAAATGCTCGACGCTGCGAGAACGGCGGCCCGAGCTAGAACACTTATCCCGCCAGCAGAGGAGGAGGCGAGGCTGCTGGGCGTGAAAACTGCAAGTGAAAGATATTTTCAATTGGCGTCGGCCATGCTCTTC
>QMRB01000084.1 GCA_003649185.1 Thermoproteota archaeon
AAATCCTTCTGTACATCAACTATTATAAGGGCATCCTTTCTTCCTACCTTTATCTTCAATTCAATCCCCAAATTTAATGCGTCAAACCATCCTAATATACCCATATATTTTGCATGTCTATTGTGTGATCAAAGTTTATGTAAAATCATTTTATATTGGTGAAATTGCTAATATATTTTGGTGAAATCTTGAAGTATGTTATCAAACCTCTACCTATAACAAGGGTTAAGACGGATAAGTCGGTTATGACATATCTTTTGAACTTTTCAACTCCCCTTGAAATTGGAACCTTTGCATGGGCAATAGAGGGTGATGGAAGGAGATTTCTCGTAGATACTGGTTGTTCAGCTGGGATGCAGACTTCAAGCGGCTTTCCAGCTGAGCAGATATATACTATCGATGAAGCTCTTAAAAGCATTGGATGGACATCTAAAAGTGTAGATGCAGTTATATTGACACATTTACATTTAGATCATTTCGCATATGTGGAAAAATTCAGAGATGTAGATATATTTGTTCAGAGAAAAGAGTACGCCGCCGCTGTAAATCCACATCCATCCTATCGCCACTTATATAATTCTGACTTTATAAAGAATCTTTTCTCATCGTTGAATGTGAAATTTGTTGACGGTGATGAAGAGATTGCAGATGGATTATCATTGCTATTTACTCCGGGACATACTCCTGGAGGGCAAAGCATTCTTGTCGAAACAGAGAAAGGAGTTGCCGCAATTACAGGTTTCTGTTGCATTAAGGAGAACTTTGAACCTCCACCATCACTTAAAGATATTTTCAAATTCATAGTTCCAGGAATCCATATAAACATTGAAAGCTTATATGAGAGTATGCTGAAGGTTGAGGAGGCTGCCGATATAATCATTCCAATTCACGATAAATCCTTCTTCAACGTTAAGAGTATTCCGTAAAGATGCTGCATTCATTGCATCATCGATTCCAACATCCTTTTTAAATTGGTCAACCATTTTATCTTGGTGGTTGAATTAGAGAGGAGAAGGCTTGGCAGAACAAATTTAGAGGTTTCAGTTATCGGTTTCGGCGGAATCCCTATAATAGCTTTATCTAGGAAGAGGGCTATTGAAGTAGTGAGATATGCCTATGAGCATGGTATAAATTATTTTGATACTGCCAGATCGTATGGAGATAGCGAGGAGAAGATCGGTGAAGCACTTAAAGATGTTAGGGATGATGTAATAATTGCAACTAAAACTCATCAGAGAACTAAAGAGGATGCTGCAAGAGCAGGAATTAAGCAAAGCCTTAGAAACCTGCAGACAGATCATATAGATATTGTTCAGCTTCATGGAATAGATACTTTAGATAGGTTGAAGAAGGCTATGGCTCCAGAAGGCTCTCTTTCAGCATTGAAGGAAGCGAAAAGAAAGGGTTTAATAAGCTATATAGGTATTTCAGGGCACAGTCCATATGTCCTTGCAAGGGCGATTGAGACCGGTGAATTCGACACGGTTCTCGTCCCACTCAATGTGATCGATAGATGGGCTATAGAGGAGTTGATTCCATTGGCAAATAAAATGGATGTAGGTGTCATAATAATGAAAGCTTTAGGTGGATGTGCAGCTCCCCTCCAATATCCACAGAGGGGTGCAAGATTTCTCGGTAAACCTAGCAGAGATTGGCCTGACCCCTCAGAGTTTATCAAGTATTTCGGCGAAGAAGGTTTTGAGAGGGCTAGTAAATGTCTCCGCTTCGTATTGGCACATGAAATCGATACAGTTATACCTGGCTTCATTTCCGAGGAGGAAATAGATTATGCTTTAAAAGTGGCTGAAGAGTTTAAGGGTCTCACTGAGGAGGAGAAAACCTTCTACCGTTTCGGCGAATTACCGCCGGAACCCTTCTGTAGACAATGCGGCCTATGCATGCCTTGCCCTGAAGGCGTTGAAATAATGTCTATTCTTAGATGGAGTCTCTACTATACTTTCTACGGCATTAAGCATTGGACTAGGAATCAATATCCAAAATTGAGGGTGAAGGTTAACAGTTGCAGTAAATGCGGTCTCTGCGAAGAGCGTTGCCCATATCATCTGCCAGTTATGAGAATGCTTGAAGATGCTGAGAGAAACTTAACTTAAATTTTTTATTTTAAAATAATTATTGGAATTATAATTCTACCCCAATACTGTAAGGTTTTCTCCTATACCATAGTATGGGTTTTCCTTCAACATTTCTATATGCATCCACAGCTCTTCCAATAATTATATAGTGATCTCCCGTCTCCACAATATTCTCAACTTTACACTCTATAACTATCGGAGCATCTAATATGACAGGTGCATCTATACTTCTGCCTTTAACAACCTTAACCTTGCTTTCAGCGAATTTATCCACATCTCTGCCGGAAAGTTTGCCGAATATTTCAATAGCTGCTTCTTTAAGTTTCTCTGAAACTATGTTCACCGCAAACTCCCTATACTCCTTTATAAGCTTCCAAGTATATCGCTTAGGGCTTATAGAGACCATCACCATCGGCGGATCCCATGAAACTCTTGAAATCCATGCCGCCGTCATTCCATTATATCTTCCATTTTCACCGTAATTTCCAACAGTAACAATCACGGTTGGATGAGGTATCTCATTCAAAGCGTAAACGGGATCTAAATTTTCCATTTCAACCACCACTTTAATATTATCTTCACAGCCCTAATAAGAAGTTTCCCAATAAATTTACTTTGATGATCAATAGAGGTGAAGCTATTGGTTTATATAGTTGCCTATATCTATCAATTCACCGTCGTAACATATTGATGATGTATAAGTTCATATAATTTATGAATAGTGAACTTTCATTTTAGACTGAACACTACTGTAATGTTTAACTTAGTTATTTTATGCTGAATATTTTCATCGCATTTTCTCTTAATATTTTCTTTAAATCTTCTCCCTTTAATCCTGATACCTTCACCTTTTCTATTTCGAAAGCCGGATGTCCGAAAGGCATATCCGACCCATATAGAATTCTTTCAACCCCTATCTCCTCTGCTGCTTCCTTTATTTTTGTATGCATGGGCATTCCAGAAGTTTCCAAATATATGTTATCATTCCTTTTTGCCACTTCTATCGCTCCGTTAATATAGACTATGTGCCCATGGCCCATATGGCCTAAAATTATTTTAACATCGGGATATCTTTGAGCAAGATTGTGGAAGTGCCATGGAAGTGACCATGGTGGATGTCCTGAATGGAAGAGTACGGGGAATCCGTATTTGGCTGCTAAATCCATTATCGGATATACTATAGGTTGATCGGGTAGATATGCATCTATGAGTGGATGAAGTTTTACCCCTTTAAACCCATATTTACCTATATATTCCTTCACGGTTTCAATTGCTTTCTCTCCTTCATAAGGATTTATCCATACAAGTCCCTCAATTCTTCCGGGATAGTTCTTTTTTGCTTCCAAGGTTAGCTCATTTGGCAGTGAGAATACTATGCTCCTCTCAATTTCATATTTATCCATTATTTCTATCATTCCCTTAATATCCAGTTTTACGTTGAATAGGGGGAATTCACCTAAATGTGTATGGGAATCTACAATCCATTTCATCTTGATCACTACACTATATATTCTAAATTCAATGATTTACGTATAGCGGCTATTAACGGTATGCTTACAATTATATCTATAGCGCTCAGCGGGAAGAATGTAACTATATCTAGATATGCCACCGGTCCGAGCAGCATATAATCATATAGGAAGTAGGCCAGGTTCTTCCATATATGACTTATTATCATCGCCGCAATCTCTGAGATTCTAGGGTTTCCGGTAATCCTATTCCTCAAATATCCAATCATATATCCCATAATGCTTCTGATAACTATTGTTGCTGGAGCCCACTGGATAAACGCTCCTTGATATAGGGGGTTCCATATGTCGAAGAAGGCGGCTCCAACACCGCATGCAAATGCTCCTATACTTGGTCCAAACAATATTGCCGCTGCAAATGAGGCGACATCTCCTAAATGCCATACACCTAGCGGTTTGGGCATTGGAATAGCTATACATGTCATCACATATACTAAGGCTGTAAGCATACCTGTATATGCTATCCTCCTACTCCTGTTAATCGGCATCTCGGGTCAACATATTTTATATTTTTGGTGATTTAAATAGTTGATAAAGCTTTAATATATAAGCTTAATTATC
>QMRB01000085.1 GCA_003649185.1 Thermoproteota archaeon
ACTAGGCTTTAGAGGCTCTGGAAAAACCCATTTAATGGAGTGCCTGCTGAAAACCATAGATCCTAACGTTAGAGCAATAGCTCAAGGCTATTTATCTGCTGAGCTAGAAGATATTTTCGCTCGTCCGGATATAGCTAAGCTAATTCAAGGTGAAGAAAAAGTAGTTTTCAAGAAAATGGTTAAGGCTAGAGTTAAGGCTTTTGATGAAATTCAGAGATTAGGGCCGAGTGCATTATCTACACTGTTTAGGCTTCTTACGAGCGGAACGGTTTTATATATGGATCAAGAGGCGGGAGTAAAGGAATTTTGGGTTATATCCACTGCAAACCCTACGGAAGTAGGAGAGGATCAACTGAATGTAGCTATTCCAGAGCCATTATGGGATAGATTCGAGGCTGTGTTATGGGTGCCGATTCCAAAACTCCATCACCTACTACAAATTAACGGAAAAATTGAGGAGCTTAAAGAAGCCATACCGATTATCTGGAAAGAAGAGGATTTGTTAAAGCTCTGGAAAGAAGTTAAGAATGTTGAGTTAGGAGTAGAAAATGAGCTAATAATAACGCTAATGCTCAGGATTCTAGGCTTCTGCAAATATGCACAAGATTATGATGGATCTAGCCTAACGGAAGAGCAAAAGAGAGAGTTTTGTAGTAAGTGCGGAAGTCATTACCTATGCTCTCAGATTCTAAGACCTCCAAGTGTTAGAGCTAAAATGGCATGGATCAAAATGGCTAAAGGGTTAGCATACCTTAGAGGCAGAGATAAGGTAGAGATTAAGGATCTAGAAGATAGCTTTCCAGTAGTCTTTTATAAGCGGATTAAGCTAATGGATGAAGATCAAATACCGAATAAGCTAGAGGCTCTTAGGGTATTATTCAAGAAACTACTACAAGAATGCATGGAGGCAAAAGAGGCTATTGAGCTAGCTAAGAAGCTAAGGCAAAAGTATGATGAAAACGATTATGAGAAGTTAAAGAAGTGGATGAATGCTAAGGCATGGATAGCCGAGCTAGTGGATGAAGTGAATAAGCATTATGAGGCTCTAAAGAATAAGCTAGCTGAAAGGCTAGATAAGGCAGAGGCTAAGGGAGATATGAAGTTAATGGCTAAGATCATGCTATTGGCTAAGAAGTCATTACCTAAAGAAAAGTATAAAGAGCTAGCTAGTAGGCTAAGGGTTGAGATAGAAATAGATCCTAAGCTTTTAGCGGAAGTCGCTAATATTGACGGAGAACTATTCTATAAGCTCAGAATGGCTTATGAAAGTGGGGTAAGGAAAGGTGAATTAGAGGGGTATGAGGCGGCAGTTTATCTTTTGGCTAAAGGCGGTGGAAAGGCATGATAATCCATAACGATTTTAGGGAGTTCGATAAAGAAGCTAATGAAGTTGATAAGCGAATGTATTACGTTAATACGTGGATTTATAGAGTTAAGAGCGATGAGCCAGCTAGAAACGAAAATTCTAAGGTCTTTATTCCAGACACTAAAGATCCTAAAACGTTTATATCGTTATTAGCGCATGAGTTAGGCCATTCAGTAATTGATCCAATAACCCTAGTAGATTATGCCAAATACGCTAAGGCAGTCTATAGGGTTTTGGATGAAGATAAGCCTAGATATATGGAATATGCTAACGTTATCAGTGATATGATTGTAGGTTATCATCTAGCAAAAGATAAAATGCTTAAAGAGGCATGGAGGCATTACATAATTGATCTATGGAATAAAGGCTATAACACTAACGATAAGCTAAAATGGGTTCTATATGCCTATTACGATAAGGTCTTTAACGGAAAGTTAGGCATATACGAGAAATACAAGAAAGAAGTTAATGAAATCCTAAAGGTCTTAAAAGAGGAAGTGGATAAGGTTATGATCTATAGGAAAATCGCTAAGATCCTAGAAAAAGCTCCAGAGTTCAAGGATCAGAATCAAGGTAATGGCCAAGAAGGGAGAGGTAGAGGAGCTTTAGCCGATCAAGATGGATCAGATTCTCCACCTATAAAAGTTGATTCCATAGATGTAGAAAAGACTATAGAGCAATTGGCTAAAGAGGCTGGAAACGTAGATGATTTATGGATAATGGTAAGAGCATTAGCTAAGGGAGTTGGCGATGATGAAGCTAGAGAAAAGCTCGAAGACCTTAGCGATAGAGAGTTAATCTATCGGAAATATCAGGCAGAGGCCAATAAGGTAAGGATTAGCGTTAGTTATCCTAAGAAGCCTAGTTATGAAAGCGTTAAGTTAGGTTCGAGAAGATGGAGAGTTAGCGACGGATTTAGGGAGATAGACGTTAAGAAAACTCTATTCAAGTATGGTTATGCCATACCTACAGTTACGCTAAGATCACCATATATGCATAGAATGAGCATACCGAGCGATAAGGGAGTTAAGCCTATGGATCTAGTAATAAGCCTAGATGTAAGTGGTTCAGTAGGTTCTCCAATTGGCCTTATGATGTGCTGTGCCGATTATATCGTTATAATGGTTTATGCTCTAATAGATGAAGCTAAGAGGATCAACCAAAAAGTAGGCATAACCCTATGGTCTGATAAGATCGAATATACCACTTTACCTAAATGCTTAGGCTGGAAAGAAGCGGAAAAGATCAAAAGGGAGATTCTAGATGTGGATAAATGGGGTTATGGAACGGACATTTATCTAGCCTTAGATCAAGCTAGAAAGTTCAAGGATAAGCTCTTTATCGTTTTGACTGATGGAGAGGTTAATCCTAATGACCTAATAGATGTGGATAATGCGCTATTTTTCCTAATAAAGCCTAGTGATAGAGCTAAAACGATTTTTGAAAATAGATATGGAAAGCATAGAGTCATATCGATTAACGACATTACGGATATACCTAGAATAGCGGTTAAGTGGTTTAGGCATACCTACTGCTAAACTCCCCTTTTTTATTTCCTATGTGATGGGTTGATCGACCTTTTTGACAGACTTCTCCTATTCCTCTTTCGAGTGTGCATGTGTAAGCCTTTCTAGGGGTTAGGGGTTTTTCGAGCAGGAGATTCGAGACTTCGAGGATTTTCCAGATACATTCTAGGGTTATGCTTACACGTGTGCATGTAAAATCGGGGCCTTTTTGGCGGACTGGACGTGTGGACGTCCGGTCGTCCGCCCGGCCATTCTGGCGGCGAGTCGTGCTAGCTTTCCGAGCGGTTGGGAATCAAGTCGTTTTCGAGTGTTTTTGAGCTGGATTTGTCGTTAATGTTTATATGTTTCTAAAACCCACAATATGGTGAGGTGTTGCGAATGAGCGAGTGCATAAGAATTCGTGTGCGGAATGGACACATTTGGGATTACGAGCGAGACGTTAAGATCGTGAATAAAGAGAAGATTCTGAAAAAGCTGAGCGAGTTTGGCGTTAGTGATCCAGAGTATCTACTGAATACGTGGATTGCGTCATTCGATTCAAGCGACTTAACAGCAGTGCAATACGACTACTTGAAGAGGATCAAAGAGAAATCTCCTGACGTAGTCAAGTATCTTGAGAGCATAACCGAATGCGTCGATTAGACCTATTTCTTCCATCATTTTTTTAACTCGGTTTTTGTGCGTGCACGTGTGCATATTGGTTTTGGAGGTTTAGGCCAAAAAGTGACAAAACGCTTGAGGGATTTCGAGCTTTTCGAGAACAACACTTTTTCGAGCGTTTTCGAGTGAGTTCATGGGTTAATGTTTATATGTGCCTAAAACCCATATTATAGCGAGGTTGAGAGGATGGGGACTCGGAGCGAGATCTACATCCGCAATTCCATGGGTTGCGTAGGGCTGTGGAAACATTGGGATGGCTATCCCGACTACATGGTGCCGATGTTCAAGGAGTTTCTAAAGTATGCGTTCAAGCGATGGCGAGCTCAAAACCATTGGCTGACTTATCCCGAGGATATGGCGGCTTTGCTGATAGCATGGTACGATAAGGTGAACGTGAAAGAGCTAAGGAAAGTTAGCAAAGATCATCCGATAAACGTGGATATTAGGCCATTATTTGGAGTGGATGGAAAGAAAATGATCTGTGATGCCGAATACGCATGGGTTATAGACCTTCCCGAGCCGATAACCATTAACAACTTCATGGATGTGCCGGATGAATTGACGTTTAGGATAAGGGGCTATCGGCTAGAGGATTGGAATGGGTTG
>QMRB01000086.1 GCA_003649185.1 Thermoproteota archaeon
AGTTTCATTAATTGTTGGAAGATCAATTAGAGGTGATTGGACAAGTCTCAAACTCTTCTTTTCATCGAATTTCTTTAGAGCTGAATTAGAATAGGAAGGGGCGAAGATACATTCAACATATTTACCGCTTTTAACAATTTCCTCTGCAACCTCTCCATCCACCTCAACGTTGAATCCAACTGTACAGCCATATGCAGCTCTAGGATCACAGTTCCAAGCCTTCTCGAAGATTTCGGCTGGAGATTCATCTCCAAAAAGGGATATTGCCACTCCAGATGGGTTGAGATGTTTCATGATGGCCACTGCTGAAACATCCTTGAAGTAGCTGACTATTCTCATAGCTCTATATCCATCTTCCAAATTGGTGGAGGAGAGGCCGCCTTTAGCATACTTCAAAATTTTAATGTTGGAGAAGTTTCTTGGAAGATTTTCTGGAACATATATTGCGGCAGGTTGATGGGGATTGCTCCCATATCTCAATTTGAGTTTCTCATCTTCCAAGTCAACTCTACGATAAATGTATTCTCTGCCGTCCAAAATTATTTTCAATCTTCTAGGAAGAGCTTCAGCTGGAACAGGCCTTCTATAAATATTTCTAAGCCTCCTCCAAACCATAAATCTCACCTAAAAATTTAACTATAACATGATCGTAAAGCATGGATTTTTTGAAAGCTGTAAAGGCAAGCTTTAAGATTAAATCTTTCGAGATTAACCCATTATTCAATTTCAGCTCCCTTATGATCAATGGATATTGAGCGGGTTCCGTTACAACAGCCGGCCTGCCATTTAGCAATGCTCCTTTAGCTGCAGCTCGGATTAAAGCTGGACCGCCAATATCTATGTATTCGGCAGCTTCCCTTAAAGATAGTTTACCTTCCATCACAGCATGCTCGAAGGGATATAGATTGACTACTAAAATGTCTATGGGTTTAATGTTCAATTTATCCATGTAAATTTTATGGGAGGGAATCTGAGGGTTTAACAGTAATCCTCCATGAATCTTCGGATGAAGAGTCTTAACTAGGCCGCCTGGACTCTCAGGATAACCGGTATAATCAGTTAATTCAATTACTTTAAATCCCAACTCCCTTATCTTTCTAGCAGTTCCACTGGATGAAATTATCGTATAACCATGTCTGGTTAAAGCTTCAACCAGCCCCTCCAAGTTGGATTTATCGTAGACCGATATTAGGGCAATTTTTCCATCAACGTTCACAATGAAGAAGATTATGAGCTGAGCTTTTAAGCTCTACGGTTGAGGATTGCGAAGAGCTAATTAGATAAAGATGCAAATATGATTTTGGAGTGGAGATTCATGGTTAAAGTTATACTTAAATATCTTGGACATGCAAGCTTCAAGATAAAAGTAAACTCCAAGATCATATATTTGGATCCATATGCTGGAAAGTATGATGAAAAGGCAGATATAATTTTAGTAACCCATTCCCATAGAGATCATTGCGATCCGATGGTGATAAAGAGCATAACAAGAGATAACACTATAATTTTAGGTCCAAAATCATGCTTGGAGCTCGTTAAAAAAATTAGGATTTTAGAGGTGGGAGAGAAGATTGAATGTGAAGGAGTGGAGGTGAAGGCTGTACATGCATATAATGTTAGGAGATTCAGATCTCCTGGAAATCCATATCATCCTAAAGGTTTTGGAATAGGATACCTAATAGGAATTTACGGTAAAAACTTATATCATGCAGGAGATACGGATCTAATCTCAGAGATGGAAGAGTTAAATGAAATTCAAATAGCGATGCTTCCTATAGGAGGAAAGTATACGATGGATGTGGATGAGGCTGTTGAGGCTGTGGCGAAGATAAAACCAGAATTGGCCATACCGATGCATATGAGAGATAGAGATCCAGAAGAATTTAAAAGGAAGGTTGAAGAGGAGACTGAGACGAAGGTTATAATATTGAAGCCGGGAGAAGCAGTGGAGATTTAGATTTGGAGGAAAAGTTTGAAGATAGCTGTAATCCTCCACTCAGAGACGGGGACAACGAGAAAGACAATATATTATATAGCTGAGAAATTGGAGATGAAAGAGATAAGTATAGATGTTTTTGAAGTTAAGTCGAAAAGCGATTATAGAAGACCGCTACATCTCAACCCAAAACTGATATATCATACACTTAAAGGGAAGAATGTTGAAATAGAGATTGAACCATGTATGCCTAGGCTTGAAGAATATGACCTGTTAATCTTAGCCTCACCTATATGGATTGGGAGAATAACACCTCCAATGAGAACATTTATCAGGAAACTTAAAGGAAAAGGGATGAAAACCATATGTATAACTACTAGTAGAATTAACAGAGAATACTCCAAAGTGTTAAGGAGAATTGCTGAAGAAGAGGGCGGCTTAAATGTAATATATGATGAAAACCTTGTGAATGGTGCAGTAAGTGAAGAATTAATTGAAAGATTATTAAAATTGTCTGGGGAGATTAATGGAGGAAAAGTTTAGGGATATCATTTAGATTAAGATTACATTGTTCAACTCTACTCTTTCTTAAGAGTTTCCGGAACTGTTCTAAGTATGGGTATCCTGACGAAGAGATCTATGAATATTGGAAGTATGAAGACTAAGTCGGGATTCACATATTGATAGATATAGCCTCCTAGAAGCATTGCGGGAATTCTGGCGAGATTCTGAAGGAGACTTGTCATTCCAGTCCATCTTCCCCTATATTCGGGTGGAACAAGCTCCATGCTCAACGTCATCCAAGCATTACTCGCCATCATAACACCCCTCAAAATCCAAGCTAAAATTAGGAGATATGGATTGTTTGGAGGTGAGAGAACTAGGAGGAGGAAGCTTCCATAGAAGAATGGTCTCGTCAAATAGATGGTGAACTTTCTTCCCTTACTGTCTGCAAGGGATCCTAGAGGAAGTGCGAGAACTGTGGAGATTAGGGTTGAAAATGTACCCATATATCCGATGATAAGAGAGTCGGCTCTCTTAAATTCGGCTGCATATATAAAGGGGAAGGGCATGGCTAAACCCCATGTAATTGAACCTAAAGCTTGAAGAATGGCGAATCTCTTCAAACCATGCCCAATGCTGAAGAGATCTCTGAAATCTGAGAGAATACTTCTCGCGGCAGTTTCAGCTCTGAAACGTATATCTTCAAGGCTTAATGCAACATATATTGAAATTATTATGAAGCCTAAAAGTTGAATGTAATATAATGGTCTAATCCCCTCAACTGAGATTCCTCCGAAGAGGGATACTAGAATACCGCCTATTGTTGGAGCGAAGATGCTGAAGAGTTGGATGAGGGTTGTTCTAAACCCGTATCCAGTTGCCCTCTCCCTGTCTGAGAGGCTGTTTGCTATTATGATACTTTGAATTCGCCATACAAGTGTCATAGTTAAAGTTTGAAGGATAACTGCTATGATGATCCAAAGCCAATTTTGGGCGAAAGCATAGAAGGCTATGGATAAGATTTGGATGAACATTCCAAATATCAGAATCTTCTTAACACTGTAAACATCTGAGAGCCAGCCGGCAGGGATTGAGAAGAATGCGCTGACAGCTGAACCTATGGAGCGGATGCCTCCAAGCTGTACTGGTGACGCTCCTAACTCGATGATATATAGATTATTGAAATTTGCTGAAAGCTGGGAGAGAAATGAGGCGACAACTCCTCTTAATAGGAGAACCCTATAATTTTTAGATTGTTCCTTTAGAAATTCCCTTAACCGTGAGAGCGACAGCATGAAGATCAACCGAAATATTAACGGTTGAAATAGATAAATGTTGATGAGCGAAGCTTTTAAATTTAAGAGAAAATGCTCGAACAGACCATATAATTATTCAATTTAAATGAATGAAAATTTAATGGAAACATGAACTTGATATAGAGAAATTTAGAAGCAGAATCTCGATGAAATGAAAATGTTAAAAACAAGTTGTATAAGTTGAATGGAAGAATTAATAGCCGGAAACATCGATAAATTATATTATGAAATTATCTGAAAGGCTGGATGAAATCGGCAGGTTAATAGGTAGAACGCCTATTGTAAAGCTTAATAGAATTACAGCTTCAAAAGCAGCATCAATCTTTATGAAGTTGGAGTATATGAATCCAGGTGGAAGCCA
>QMRB01000087.1 GCA_003649185.1 Thermoproteota archaeon
AATTCTATGAAGACTAGGTTTTCCATTTTCCTTCCAATGTCCATTTTTTGTGGGAATAGGTTTAGGATTGATGTGTCTATTACATATATTTTTTTGGGGTTTACCGTTTTTACTCTTTGTGAATATGTATATATGTCTATGGTGAATAGTAGGAAGGCTTGCTTCATATAGTTTACATATTTTATTAATGTTTTTACATCTATGTTTATATTTATGGTTTTCAGCATGCGATTTATAGATCTATATGATAGTAGGTTTGAATAGTTTGATAGAGTGAAGTAGAAGACTTGTTTGAATAGTTCGACATCCTCTATTCTAAATCTCTCAACGATGTCTCTGTAGAATATTGTTTCCAGTAGACTCATTATCTTCTCTCTAGACTTCGTTAACCATACTTCTGGAAATCCACCCCATTTCAGATAGTCTTCGAGAAGTTTTTGAACTCTCCCCCTCTCCCTGAAGGTTTTTATTTCGAAGTCGACGATCTCCTTGAAGGATAGAGGGTATAGGTTTTTCGAAATATATCTGCCTCTAAGTCTTGTAGGGATCTCGGAGGCCATTAGTGTAGATGAGGAGCCTGAAACATATATTCTAAAATCCTTTACATCGTGAAGCCACCTCAAATTGAAATCCCAATTCCTCCACTCCTGAATCTCATCTAGAAATAAATAGACAATTCCATCCGGATACTCCTTTCTCACCAGTTCAGCAAATCCTCTAACATTCATACCTCTTAAAAATGGTTCATCGAGAGAGACATAAATCACCTGCTCTCCAGAATCCAATAATTCTCTAGCCTTCTTCAGCAGGGTGAATGTTTTTCCAACCCTTCTAGGACCGATCAATGCAAATATATCCTCATACTCTCTCAGTTTAAAATCCCTCTTTACCTCCCTAACATGTTTTAAAGATTCAAGATATTCATAGGTTATCTCCATTAAGCCAGCCATCATGTGGAATAATAATCCACAAAACATTTAAACTTTGTGGAACAATACTCTACATTCTATGAGAACATCCCACCAAAGAATCCACAAGCAGAAGTATATTACCAGCCCTAACAGGTCCACTTTCAATCTACATACTTAGGTTTCATTTATTTTATTCAAATAATATCCTCATAATTGTATATTGTCATAAACATATAATTATGTAGTGAAAAATATGCCAAAAGAGAACCTCCCCCATCAATCGATGAAGAACTATACAGTCACTTCCTCCACTTCATAATAAAAACACAATAACATAAGAAAATGAGCTAGAAACCGAGCAAGCCATGAAAGAATACTTAGGAAAGAATACTTAGAAAAGCATGAAAAGAACGTACGATAATATAACCTAAAGACCTTTGTTACTTAAAAGCAGTACTAATGTTCTCATTAATGCCTTGTATAAGTCTTTTTAATCACAATCCTCACTTTAGTATTATCTCTTTTTTCATCTAGAATTTAATGGAAGCAATTTTAAGAGAGTAATTTGTTAATTTTGAGTTGTTTCCTGTTTTCTATGTCTGATTTGTTTAAAGTTGGATACTTCTTGGCCATTACAATTAAGTAAAACTGAAGTTACATTTTAGATGTGGAGGTTTTATTGGATATCTAACTTAAGTTTCATATAGTTATTTCATCATGTTTATATATGGGCATGTAAAATGTGCTGGAGGGAAATTAGCCATTTTTCCTATTAAATGGTTTGAATGTATACTGGAAGAGTGTAATTTAAACTTTATTAGTGGTGATTTTTATGGTTAGATTGTATTTAGATATTGAGACGTACAGGCCTAGCAGTAAGGATGCCTTTACAAATGAAAATATAATAGCTATAGGTGTACTTGAGGACTTCACCCCTTACAGTTCTAAGAGTTTAAATTTTTGTGTTGGGGAGCAAATTTTCACGGAATGGGAGACTGGTTCTGAGGAAAACATTATTAAAAACTTCTATCGTTACATTGAAGCAGTTTCTACTGGAGGTGCCAGATTTATTGTAGTTGTCGGATTTAATATTCTAAGAATGGATATTCCTCTTCTAGTTCAGAAAGGAGTTAAATATAAAGTTGCTAGTATAAGCAAGCTTAACAAGCTTTGGCATAACACATTTACTATCGATATCTTGCAATCACTGCTTCCCGCCAATCAATTTATGTTTAAAGGTTTAACCTTATCCAGAATTTTTGAAGTACTGAGAAATGAGTTAGGTTATGTGAATGCTCCTAAACTAGAGTATCATGGAGAGAAAGTAGCTAGAGCATATGAGGAGAAGAGATATACTGTTATAGAGAATTGGCTTAAAGAGGATCTGTATGCTACACGATATCTGGATCTCTCAGGGGCGATTGGAAAGCTTATAGAGTACTCTGTAAAGAAAGGTAAGCCGATCTTCAAATAGACTTTTATCATTAATATTGGATTTCCGAAATACTTTTTATCTTAAATGAATATCTAGCCAAGCGAATTCAATTCGAACTTCATAGGTTTTAGCAGGAGGTAGTATAGCATCATTTAAATTTTCCATCTCTTCTTCGCTACTCTTAGTATAACTTCCAAGTTTTCTTCATGCCTTCTATATAGTTTACGGGATATGTCATCTATTTTTGTCCAGTTTTTTATTAGAAATTCAAGTCCTCCCCAATTGTCAAATTCATCTGGTAAAGTTCTATAAATCATTTTAATTTTCTCCTGGTATTGTTGAGACTGAGTCCCCCCAACACATCTCTCTCTTTCATATTCGGCTATAGCGTAGATTAGGGGTATGGGCTTAGCATATTCAAGTTGTTCAATTTTCTCTTTTTCACAGAATTTTCTATACTTACACCATCTACATATGGATGGCTCTGGCTTGATGTCTGGTATTACGTGATCGATTAATGCACTTCTCTTGATTTTCCATATTTCGACTGCTATTTCTCTAAAGTTAGGTATAGGCTCCGTAATTTCTTTTATTTCACCCCATCTAGGTACAACTATGAGTGATTTACTTGGTCTAGCTAGTTTACCCATCCGCCATATGGAATCGCCGAGCTCTAAGTCTGCTAGAAGGGAGTTATAATAGAGTAGATTCCATCTGCCCTCTTCTATTGCCCTCTCCAAGTCTTTTAGGTTTTTAACTTCAATTAATATATCTTCCTTGATGGTTTTAACCTGATAATCTGGATACCCGAAAGAGCAGGTATCCCGATTTCTTAGAGTAGGTTTATAAACAGTTTTTATCTTCGGAATGCTCTCTGAAAGTCCCTTGAGGGCATCTAAAAAACTTTCCATTGTCTGTCTTTCTATCATGCTTTTATACGACTCTATCTCATGATGAGGCATGGTTCCTTCAATTTTCTTAAACGCCTCCTCAACCGTGAATCTAACCATTCTTTTAACATTTTCCTTAACTTTTGACGTCTCCATGCCGTCTCTAATAACTTCGGTCAGCGTTGTGGTTGTTTGTGCTATTGTTCTTAATTTCTCTACGAGTGTTTCCACACTTTTCTTTACGGGTTCATTTCTATCCTTAAGAACTTCAACATATTCTCCTTTAGACTTATCAACTTGTAAACTTGCTATAATCTCTAACATTTCTTCTGTGAGTTTTTCACCAGATACACCAATAGCATAAGCGGGTGTAAGCCTGCGTGGACGTTTAATCTCCATAACCTTAATACCCATAGTTTTGAGGGCAAGCTTTCTGGGACATGTGAAGTACAGCTTAAAATCTTCTCTAGAGGCTGTGAGAGCCACAATTAGTTTATAATAATTTCCGAAAATTAAAATTAACGGTTAATAGTTAAAATACTAAAACAATTTGAAATTTGTTTCATATTCTCTAGGATTCTTGCCAGCTTTTTGTAAAATGTTTTACTAGTAAGGTTGTTATTATAGGTGTTGTTTATGGTATGACTATTATTGGTATGCGAAATTTATAGTTTGTTTTTAATATTTCGCCAATTATTTTTCTAGCGTATTCCCATTTTTCTTCTGGTAGCCTTTTCACTATTTGTTCTTCCAAATTTTCTTTAATTTTCCTTATTGATACTATTTTAAATTTGTTTTTCTTGA
>QMRB01000088.1 GCA_003649185.1 Thermoproteota archaeon
TTCCAAGGTAGATGAAGCCAAACTTCATCAATTGAACTTCAATTGGATAACCCTCTTGAACCATTCATCATCACCTTCTCGGCGTTTAAGTCTTCAATTGGCTTAATCACCAAGCTAGCATTCGCTCTGTCGATTAGGATGAGAACCTTCCTTCCTTTCCGAAGTCCCAGAACTTCAATTGCTAATTTAGGAATGTATAGAAGTGGCCAAGAATCATTGCTACTTATCTTTCCAACTCTTATAGGAATTAAATCTAGACTATCTCTTCCCTTACCTCCATCTCTCTTGAATAAGTCAGCCACAACTCCTCACCCACTATATAGAAAAGCGAAAAATGCGGTGTGAAATAGAACAAATTAGATAAAAAGGAAAAAAGTGAAAAATTTCTTTTAGATTACGAATTTTAGTAGAATAATTTTCAAGTTTACAGCTGATTTATTGAACCATGAATTTAAATAATAGAATGTAAACTTTCTATTATGGTGATTCAACGTTGACTAGACCTACTAAGCTAACATATAGCCATATTATAAATGAGCTGCAAATAATTGGTCGACCTATCCTACTTTATGATTTATATCTGCGTCTTAGGAGGAAATTGAAAAGCAAATTTAACTACAATACTTTCATGAGAAGAATAAGAGATCTAGAGAAGGGAGTAAAAATAAAGGGTTCTAAAGGATTGGAAAGGCATAAAATAAAGATAATGAAGATGGGCAGATTCAAACTAGTTTATCTCCCAGAATGGCAATCAATAAAATGTGATCATTGTAATGAGGAAATAAAAGGCAGAATTTACCGTCTCTGTGAATTATGTTATTTTGCATCCATTGACATCGACAAGCCGTCTATTTCAAGGGTATTAAGAAAGCTTGAGGATACAAGTAGATTGAAAATAGAAGCAATTGGAAAGCAGGATATAGCCAAGTTACATCATGAAAATTATGAAACACTTTTCATCGCTGAGTTTTTAGCAGCATTACTCAAATTGTTAGATCCAATTCAAGCCGAAGCAATCATTGAATTTTATAATGAACTCTCAATTAAATATAATTTAAAACTTCCAAATTTAAGAACCCTTCAATATAAAAATGAAGTTATGAACCTAGCCAATAAAATAAAATTAGCTATCCAAAATAAGATCACATCATAAGCCTGTTCCTCTTCTTTGATGACTAACCTTTCAGCTAACCTCAATATGATATAGCAAATTGTCTCAACATTTAGTGTGTAAACCCTTTCCTGCACTCAACATTTGGTGTAGAAGACAAACAGTAGTTTTTCAACCAAAATCAGCTATCCTTCTAATCATATTAGCTTTTAATCATTCTCAGCCTTCATAAACTTAAACAGCAAGCCAAAACTCAAGTTAGTATGCAAATTTAATTAAGAGATATTAAAACAAATTTTCAGAAAAGGACTAAAAGAGATATGTAAACCGTTATCATATAACTAACGAGAAGCTTTCTTTAATCTTAATAATTCTTGACAAAGTTTTTCTCTTTCTTCATAGGTAGAGCATTCAACTGTTATGCTTTTTTCAAGACCTTCTAAGTCAACAATAAGTTTTGTAGGTGCAAATGGTGCACGTCTAACCTTTGTAATTTTATGACCTCTAATTAGCTGCTTAAACTCATTAATTGGAATTTTAATCGTACCCAATAAACTCACCCTGTTATGTTTGTGTTTGGTAAAATTAAAATCTTATGAACTCAGAATTAGATCATTTTAATACTTCTACTTGCATCTTCAGAATCTTCGTTTCCCTTCACCACCTAAAAACAATTTCATTATCGTTCTCTAGAACTGTAAGAAGAGCTGATTTAGTATTAATTGAGGTAAAGACGATTCATCGTTAGTGTGGTCGTAGCTCGGTTAATCCGTATCTTCTAGCTATTTGTTCAGCTTTTCTGTATATTTTTAGTGAGAGAGGAAGGGTTAGAAGAGAGAAGAGTAAGAGGTATAATATGCTGAAGGTAGGATCTGTCATTTTAACTTTTCCTGCTGTAAGAGAGTAAACCATCAGGGATATTGAATGTGTCTGAGGGATCATTAAGACAATTCTACTCCAAAGTTCTCCCCATAGTAGATACGGGATTCCGAGTGCGAAGAAGAAGTATAGCAGGAGCCCTGTTATCCCTCTGAATTGTCGTATGGACTTGTATGCGATATGAATTCCTGCAAGCACTATAGATATGCTTGTGTTAGATAAGGCTGTTAGAATAAATGAAGTGCAACATTTTCAAAAAAGAGAGTCAAGAAATACACAGTTTTTATCAAGGCTGAACCTAAATTCTTGATTTAGATTTCCAACCAAAAAATTTATATTATGGCTTTTTTAAATATAACTCAATGAGGTATTAATATAATGAAGAATAAACTTACTTTACTTTTGATGTCAGGACTACTTTTGCTTAGCATAATAGCAAGTATTTCTATTATATCAAACGTTGTAGCGATAGGAGAGGATGAGTATATTATATATGAAACATATGAAGATAAGTGGACATTATTAATTCAGGCACATGCACCAAGATATGGGAGTACTGAAGGTACTTCATCATGGTCTTATCGTTCTAAGTATGTTATTGGCCCATGGAGTACAACTTCTAATGTTTATCACTCTGTCACTTTAATGCCAGAAGATGGACGTTGTGTTGCACGTTTTCAATTAGCACGATGGGTTTATCAATATGTTTTAGTTGGCCCCTTGAATGGTGAACATTATGAAGACCGCTGGTTCATTGATCAAACTTTTAATTGGTACAAAACAATAAACATATACGGTAACAGTGTAAATACTTGTGAAGATGATGTAGAGCAACCATCGCAAAGTAATGGATATTACTTCATAAAGTTTCAATCAAGGTATAGTTCACAAGATAGACGAGAAGATAACGATTCTGATTCTTCATACACTATAACAGTGAGTGTTAGTAGCGGGTCTGGAATAGCTCTTGGTTTGACTGTTGTAATAAACGTAAATGGTCACCAAGGAACGGGTACATTTGGATTATATAATAACGCATACAGCACATGGACATATAAATATACATTTGGACCACATCATTCATGGTTCATCGACTACTTAGGTACAACACAGTATTTATGGACTTTTAAATTAAACTATTAGGGGGTAATGAGATGAGAATTAATAGAATCTTTATTTTCGTATATTTCTTATGGATTACAACTTTATTATGTGGTGTAATTATATATCCAACTTACGCACAGTCTAATATGTCACTAGTAACAGTGTATTCCTCATCTGATCCAGTATATGTAATTAAGGAAAATACAACAATACCTACATGGACTAGAGAACTTAACATTAAAATACCCTTTAACATATCTAGAAATTGGATTGGTAAGTCTAATGTTACTGTACATTTCGAGTTTTACTTCAATATAAAATCTGAGGAATGGAGAATAAGCACTGTAAATTATACATTCATCTTAAATGGTAAGCCAGTTCGACTTATAAGAGAAGATTTTGAAGGTACTTGGTTAAAAGGAGGTGGATCATACCCTGAAACAATAATTAAACCTGAAATGCTCAAAGAAAATAAAAATAATTTAATCATAAAAATTAAAGTACTACAGAAAGGGTTGGTAGAAAGTAAATCGTACTTTGAGTTACAAATAAAACAACCGCACATTAAAATAAAAGCGCTCGATTCAGATGGGGATGGTATATATGATATAGTGGATCCTCTACCAAGAACCAATAATAACTATATAACTGGTATACTAGGCATAATAGGGATACCAATAAGTATAGGTGTGGAAAAGTTTTCAACAAAAACTAAAAATAAAAGATAAATTCTCTTTTTGAACATGAGTATGGAATTGAAGTTCAAATATATAATGCATTTGTGATGTTGAAATTTGATTACATGAACATGAATTCCATCAATTTATGAACATCGTTGTGGTCTGCGGAGCCGAAGGTCCGGGGTTCAAATCCCCGCGGGCCTATCACATAAACGCGATATGTAATTGAATTTTCAATTGCATATTGAAGAAAAGTAAA
>QMRB01000089.1 GCA_003649185.1 Thermoproteota archaeon
AATTTACGTTAGATCTTGGTTAAAGTATATATTGCTATGTTAACTGCTCATATCTAATTTGTCAATGCTTCTATTGGCAATTCCTGAAAGTGCATCTTCCCAAACTTGAATTCAATTTACAGTAAGGTTATATTTTAAATACTTTAAAGTACATGATAACTTTATATAGAGCTTATGCTATCTCACTATATGATTTGATGAACACATACTTTTACAAATAGTATATATTTATCAAAAACCTATATAGATCGGTGGTAAAATGAAGAAAGTTTTAAAAGAAAAAGATGAGATAAGAAAGCTTCAAATCACTGGAGGTTCAACTTACATTATATCATTACCGAAAAGATGGGTTAGAAGGATGGGCTTAACTAAGGGAAGCAAACTTATCCTAACAAAAAGAGATGATGGCTCAATACTGATAGTGCCGGAGAATTTAAAAGTATATGAGAAACTAAGCGAAGCAACACTTCTAATCTCACCGGAAGAAGATGTAAACTCAGTTATAAGGAAAATAGTCTCCTCATATCTTGTCGGATATAATACAATAATCGTAAAAACTGAGAAAGAAAGAATTAGACTGGATCAAAGAGGCACTATAAAAAATTTCGTTAGAAAAATGCTTATGGGAACTGAAATAATATCCGAACTTCCCAATGAACTTGTAATGAAAGTACTGTTAAGCTATCCTGAATTGTCGGTTCAAAGTGCTTTAAAACGAATGTACATAATTACAGCATCCATGCATAAAGATGCCATAGAAGCTTTGAAAAACCTAAACAAGAAATTGGCCAGAGAAGTCATAGCAATGGATGATGAAGTTGACAGATTTGGGCTATACATAATACGTCAATTGAAAAGTGCCGTTCAAAATGAGAATATAATTAGAGAGATAGGATTATCCTCTGGAAGAGACTGCTTGGGATACAGGTTGATAACGAAATCCGTGGAGAGAACGGCAGATCATGCGGTGATTATAGCTAGGAACATTCTCATGTTGAGAGAACCCCTTGGAGGAGAATTGTTCGAACAAATAAAATCTATGAGCAAAATGTCTATATCAGTTTTCAACGAAGCTGTTGAATCCCTCTTCAAAAGAGACTTCAATCTTGCAAATAGCATAGTTCAAAGAGCAAAGCAGATAGCTGCAATGGAAAGAAAACTTGTGGAACCTATTTTAAAAGTGGGAAAAGTTAGAGACGTCTACATGCTGAGCCGAATCATGGAAAGTATTAGAAGAACAGCTGAATATGCAAGCGACATAGCGGAAATAGTGCTTAACTTAAGCGTTGAACAGGTAATAATTCATCATCAACAGCCAAGTAAATTGAACCTCCACTATTAAAATATGATAAACGTGAAACTTTCAAATAGAATTATATAGAACCTAATAACTATTTTGAGCTGGAAACCCATAATTCTTGGACTATTTGGAGGAAGCGAAATGTCATCTGAAGGTGAAGAGAAAGAGGAAGGGGAGAAGATAATAATTACCCTGAATAGAAAAACTCTAAACACAATAATAATGGCTTTAAAAGTTTATGAGAGAATAGCGGATGAGCGTTCAATTAAAGATGAAATCTCAGAGATAACTAAGAAACTTTCATTGATTGTTGAAGGGGGAGCAAAGAAGGAGAGTCAAGAGGAAGCATAAGAAATCTTCAAAGGTTTAGCCTCCAATATTTCAATCACAGTCCAACGATTCTTTCTCCTCCTCTTCCATCTGACAGCAACATATGCTTTAAAGCCGAAAGCTCTACTGAAATTCAACAATAATGCTACATCATCTTCTTTAATATAAACTCTGCTGCCAGCAGTATCCTTCACTTGGTATGCACGTCTATCATCCCCTTTGGCAGCTAGAACGTCACATGGAAAACCTCTGCCACCACTAATAGGAAGCCTGACAACATAAAATCCCTTCCTCTTTAATCTATGTACAAGCTCCATCTCAGCATTATATCCCCTTCTAAATGCCATTGACTGCACCGATTAAATAAAGGTGAATGAAAGATAAGAAGATTATTAGATTGAATGGAAATAAAGGATAAATACCAAAATTTCCAATGGAAAAGAGGAGTGATTAAATGTCGAAGAAACTTGACGAACTCTTTACAAGAGTGCTTAAATCAAGAATATTCAAGAATAGGGAACTTTTGAGACCCGACTATCTTCCAGATGAACTACCCCACAGAGAGAAGCAAATATTATCTTTGGCGAAGATTCTTGCACCTGCCCTTCACGGTGAAAGACCCTCAAACATATTTATTTACGGATTGACTGGCACTGGGAAGACAGCTGTAACAAGACACGTCTTAAAAGCCATTGAAAAGAGAAGAGAGGCAAGAGGGAGAATTATAACAACCTACGCCAATTGTAGACATGACGATACAAATTACAGGATTCTTGCAAAGCTATGTGAAACCATCAACGTGAAAGTGCCATTCACAGGGCTTGCAACGGCAGAAGTATATAAAAGATATGTGGAGGGAGTGGAGAGGAAAAAGAGAATTATAATAATAGTTTTAGATGAAATTGATGCACTTGTAAAAAAGAGTGGAGACGACCTATTATATAAACTTACAAGAATCAACACGCAGCTTAAGAAAAGCAAGGTATGTATAATCGGTATAACCAACGATCTAAAGTTCACCGAGTATCTTAGTGCAAGAGTTATCAGCAGTCTTGGAGAAGAAGAACTTGTATTTCCACCTTACAGGGCTCCTGAACTTGAAGATATTTTAAGAATGAGAGCTAGAGACGCCTTCAAACCCGGTGTCATAGGTCAAGGAGTGATAGAGCTATGTGCTGCACTTGCTGCTAGGGAGCACGGCGATGCACGGAGAGCTCTAGATCTGCTGAGAATAGCAGGAGAAATAGCTGAAAGAGAGGGAAATGTAAAGGTGGAAATAAGGCACGTTAAGGAGGCACGCCGAGAAATAGAGAGGGATAGAGTTGTAGAAGTTTTAAAAACAATGCCACTCCACTCAAAAATAGTATTGTTAGCAATATATTTACAGAACAAATCGGGGAAAAGGGAGACCACAACAGGAGAAATCTATGATACATATAGAGAGTTATGTGAAAGGCTACAGCTGGATGTACTCACACAGCGACGTATAAGCGACCTAATAAACGAGATGGACACTTTAGGAATAATTCATGCAAAAGTAATAAGTAGAGGAAGATATGGTAGAACGAAGGCAGTTAAGATAAGTATAAGTGAGAAAAGCCTTAAAGAGGGATTACTAAAGGATGAATTCATCTCGAAAATTCTGTGAAAACTTAAAGATCCTAGCAGTGGACGATGGAAAACTTCCTGGAAAACATCAAAAAAGCAGAGGAGAAACCATACTTGTAGGAGTAAAAATGGAAAAAACATTGATCAAAGATGTGAAGCTTAGAACCATAAAAGTGGACGGATTAGACGCCACAGAAAAAATATTAGAAATAATCGACGAAACACAGCCAATAGAACTGATAATTTTAGGTGGAATATCATATGGAGGCTTCAACTTAATAGATGCCGTGAAAGTTTGGGAAAAATCGAAAATACCAATCATAATCGTCAGCAAAGAAAAACCCGACAATAATAAAATTTTAGCAGCATTAAAGAAGCATTTCAAAGATTGGGAAAGAAGATGGAACATAATTAGAAAGGTGGTTGAAAAAGCAAATGGAATACATGAAGTATATATTAAAGAAAAGGAAAATCCAATATACATTGAAAATATAGGGTTGAATATAAAGGAAGCAATAAGCATATTAAGAAAATTGACAGTGTGGGGAAGAACACCTGAACCCATTAGAATAGCCCATATAATTGCAAGAGGAATTTCAACAGCATACCTAAAACTTAAAAATTATCAATGATTATTAAATCTACCGGAAATAGCCCCGGTAGCT
>QMRB01000090.1 GCA_003649185.1 Thermoproteota archaeon
AAATATGGATGATAATAGATGCTTCCTATCGGGTAGAATTCCGATCTCCTAACACCCTCAGCACATCTCAATGAGCATCTCTCCATACTTTCACTTTCAAGTGTATCCATGTTTTCAGCTATAATTAGAGCTGCAAGATTATATCCTGAGAGCAATGTGAACATGCTTATTATCCTTGGACACTCCCTAAACCTTTCAATACATTTCATTATTGAATCTCTATTCTCCATTTCAAGGAGGATTAAAGCCATATGTATATTCATCTTCTTCACGTTTAGGCTTGCAGAGATCTCTATCAACCCGCTTGAAAGCATCTTCTGTATTCTCCTCTTAGCTCCCATAATAGTGTATCCTATTTCGTCACCTATCTCCCTATATGTTTTCCTTCCATCTCTAATTAGAATTGAAATAATCTTTTTGTCTATTTCGTCAAGCATATTCATCATCTGCTTATCTTATAAACAAAATTCTATTGTAAATGTTAACATTTAAGTTTAATTCGAAAGCTCTACAGGTTGAATGGCCTTTTCCAGCTAAATGTTCATGTCAAATACATTGCAGGTTAACTCTGCTGATCAATATCTATGACGGTGAATTTAAGCATATAAAATTTCATTTTCTTAACGTTTAAATTAAACTTGACTATAATATTTATTTTGAGGATTACCATGCCATCTGAAATTTTAGATTTAATGGAGAATGCATTGGAGAAGGCTTTAAACGTCGACTTTATAGAGCTGAGATTCCATGAGAGGCGAAATTTCTCTGTAAATGTTAAAAATGGACAGGTTGAAAGGATAATTAACGGATCGATTAGAGGTGTATGTGCAAGAAGCCTTGTAAATGGCTGCTGGGGTTTCGCCTCTACAACTAATCTTACAGCTGAAGGATTAGCCTCCATTATAGAAAGGTCGATTAAGGCTGCAAAGGCTTCAAGCAAATATAAGAGGAGAACTGTAAAGCTTGAGGAGAGAAAAACTTTGAAAGATGAATATGTTACCCCTATGAGAAAGGATCCTTTAAAAATAGATGTGGAAAACCTTGTAAATGAAGCTCTCGAAGTAGATAAAACTGTAAGAAACTTTTCGGAATTGATAGCAATGGATACTGTGAGCATTGGATATGTAAATGACCAGTTAATCTATGTCAGCTCTGATGGTGCTAGGATAAAGCAGAGAATTGTTCGATGTAGTGGTCGATGCCAAGTCATTGCAAGGGAAGGTGGAAAAATAGCTATGGGTGCCGATAATGTTGGAGCACAATCCGGCCTCGAAATCTTCGATGAAACACCTTTAATGAATGCTGGTAGAACGGCTGCTGAAAGGGCTGTTAGACTGGTTAATGCGAGAATGCCTAAAAGCGGATATTATCCAGTAGTGTTAGAGAATCGAATTGTAGGTTTACTGGCCCATGAAGCTGTTGGACATACAGCTGAAGCAGATCTAGTATTCTCTAAGAGCTATCTATCAGACAAGCTGGGCGTAAAGGTTGCATCGGATTTGATAACCCTTGTGGATGATGGAAGATATCCTAGAGGTTACGGTACAATGATGTATGATGATGAGGGTACTCCAACTCAGAGAACTGTGATAATTGAGAATGGAATCTGCAAGGGATTCATGCATAGCAGGGAGACTGCATATGAGTTTGGAGTTGAACCGACAGGTAATGCGAGGGCATGGACTTTCGAGTATGATCCATTGGTAAGGATGAGAAACACTTACATTGAGCCTGGAGATTACAGTTTGGAGGAGCTTATCGAAGATATTGATGAAGGCTATTATCTGGTGGGTGGAAGAAGTGGACAAGCCGACTCCACAGGAGAATTCATGTTCGGAGTTCAAGAGGCTATAAAAATAGAGAGGGGAAAGTTGACTGAGCATTGTAGAGGAGTCACTATTAGCGGAAACGCTTTCGAAGTATTGAAGAATGTTGATGCTATTGGAAAGGATTTCGTTATGCGGCGTGGAATGTGTGGAAAGGAGCAGGTGAACTATGTTGGAATGGGCGGGGCACCTTTGAGAACGAAGGTTATAATTGGAGGTGGTGGAAGATGAAGGAGATATCCCTCCACGAATTTGCAGGTAAAGCTGTGAGGAAAGCTCAGAATCTAGGTTCAACGGAGGCTGAAGCATATGTGGAGCATAGAAGAGTGATGGAACTTTTCATGGAGAGAGAGGATTTCAAAACCTTCAGGATGAAAGAACATTTCGGTGTAGGTGTCAGATCTATAGTGGATAAGCGGATAGGCTTCTCCCATATTTCAAGGTTGAGCGATGAATCTTTAGAGGAGGTTTGTAAGGCGGCATTCAAAAATGCAAAACTTTCACCTAGACTTGAAGATTGGATTTCGCTTCCATCACCCAAACCGCTTCCAAAAGTTGAGGGAATCTATGATGATCAAGTCGTAATGCTGGATGAAGCTGGATTGGTGGAGCTTGCCAAGAGAGCATACGACGCCGTATATGAGACTGATGGAAGAGCACATTTAGATGATGGTAAAATAACCGTTGAAATAGTGGAGAGAGCTATATGCAATTCTAATGGAATACTTGTAGGAGATGAGGGAACTTGGATTTCAGGATATATAACATGTATTGCAAGTGAGAATGGTGAAGTGTCAAGTTTCGCATATACCAGTAGAAGTGCTAGAAGACTTGTGGATTTCAAACCTGAAGATATAGGTTCAGAAGCTGCTAAACTGGCTGTTAGATCTCTTCATCCGAAGAGGATTGAACCATTCAAGGGAAAAGTTCTGTTTGAATGGACTCCAACTGCAAGACTATTATTATCTGCTATAGCCTACAGTGTAAATGCTGAAATGGTGCAGAGGAAGAGCAGTCTATGGGCTGGCAAAATAAACAGTAAAGTGGCTGTAGACATGCTTGAAATAGTGGATGACGGTCTTCTACCTGCAGGATTATCCACTTCAAGCTTTGACGGTGAAGGTGTAAGGAGGCAGAAAACCCCGATAATAATGTCTGGAACCCTTAAAAACTATTTATATGACAGTTATACAGCCTATAAGGAGGGAAGGGAGAGCACTGGAAACGCTGGGAGAGGAGAATATTCAACAACGCCGAGCATATCCCCCTCAAACATGATTTTAAAGGAGGGCGGCAAATCCATAGATGATCTAATATTAGAGATGGATAAGGGGCTTCTTGTTGGAAGGTTCAGCGGAAACTTAAATCCATCCTCCGGAATCTTCTCCGGAATAGCTAAGCAGAGCGTATATGTGGAGAATGGGGAGATAAAACATGCAGTAAAGGAGACGATGATCTCTGGAAACATCTATCAACTGTTAAACAATATTGTTGAGATTGGAAAACCGGTTAGACCAGTCTATTCTGCATATGTTCCCCCAATATTGATTGACGGTGTAAACATCGTTTCAAAGAGTTAAACTCTAATATTCCCCTTTTATTTTTAATTTACAGAATTTTCTAATCGAATCCTATATTTCCACTTTCAAATGGAAATGAAACTTAATTTATAAAGGTGTTTTGAAAAGTATTTGACGATGAATTTTATCCGGATCGTTTAGAAATTAATGGAAATAATATTTGTCGACGAGTTTCACATGCTATCCATATTTATCTGTCATGGTCTGCTGGACAGTTATCTAAGCTCCAATAGAGAATTGGAGTGTCAGCTATACGTATTCCATTCATAAGTTTTGGAAGCAGATTTAATATAGTGTCGAATGTTGGTCCTCTAACTTTAATTCTGTATGGTTTTCAGTTCCATTGCTCACAGCGTGGAAGCATAGTTCTCCACGTGCACTTTCAATGCAATGTACACTTTCATTGGGAGGTATAGGTGATGTGAAGCTGAATTTTCTTCCATTTTTCATCGTTCTATCCATTATTCCTCTATTCGGAATTTTGTCTAGGG
>QMRB01000091.1 GCA_003649185.1 Thermoproteota archaeon
ATGTTGAAGGTTTGTAGGATCCGTAATCTTGGAAAAGTCAATATATTAATTGGAAGGAATAATTGCGGTAAATCATCGGTTTTGGATGCGATATGTATGGCTAAAAGTGTAGTTAATCCTGATTTGTTGGGTGAGCGATTACCAATATTGCTGTTGCAAAGAAGAAGTATTGGAAGGTCAATTTATACGTTGAGAAATTTTTGGCATAATTATAAAATTAATGAAATTATAAAAATAAACTTAAAATTTGAGCATGAAGAAGAGTTAGACTTAGAAATAAAATGGGAAAATGATAATACTTTTCGAGTTGCTTTAATAGATCCGTCTGGCAAAATTCCAGCAAGGATAAATGGAAGATATTTTTCTATATGCCGTCTAAAAATAAACGGTAATTTTCTCGGTGCTTCAGGAGATCATGGGGCTCTTAAAAAAATTCCACAAATTTATCATTATCTACAAAACCTCATATTGTTAGATGATTATTTGGCTAGGAAGCTTGAAAGTTTAGAAACAGGTGTATTTGGGCCGCTCTTAGAGCCTAGGTTAGATAAGAGGATTGTTGAAGATTTAAATAAAATCTATGGAATGGAAGCGGAAGGTTTAACGTTTATCCCTGCTTCTCCAACTTTGCCGCAGTCTCGCACGTATAGGCTTGCAACAACGCTGCCTAAACAATCTTTACATATTGATGAGCTAGGTGATGGATCTAAATATGCAGTTGCATTACTGAGTATCGCGTTGCTTCTTAAAGATAGTGCATTACTGATAGAGGAAATAGAATCTCATCAGCATATTGGTGCTATTAAAAAGCTTCTTCCAACTTTACTTGAAATTGCTGAAGAAAGAGGTCTTCAACTTTTCATAACAACGCATAGCTATGAAGTTATTCAAATATTCTCTCAACTATCACAAAAATATGATGTAAAATTTTTCCACTTAGCAAAGAATAATGATGGAATAATTTCGATTAGAGAAATTTCTGGCCCTGACGTAAAACTTCTATCCGATCTAGGAGTGGACATAAGGGAACTAGAAGTCTATAAGAGGTTCTTTATTGTGGAGGGAGCTGAGGATGTAATCTTTCTCAAAGCTATCTTTCAAAAATACGATAAGGAAGTGGAAGATGAAGGATATTTAATTCCTGCTGGAAATAAAAAGCAGGTTAAAAATGTTGCCGTTGCACTGACATCAACAGGAAAGGAAATAGTAGCGTTTATAGATTATGACAAAGATTCTGAAGAGGACATCTTAAAAAGTTTAGGAAACATTTTGAATGGTCGTAATATTTTATTCACTCAAGAAGAAAACTCCTTCAAAATTAGCAATTCAGGATCAATAATAACAGTTATACCCTTAGGTCTGCCTGGCGATGAAACTATGACAAATTTAGGCATAACTCATCATGAAATGGAAGATTACTGCTTAAAGTTGATTGAATTAGATGAAAATGTAAAAAGTTGGCTTGGTATAACACTAAATGAAATTGCAGAATCTGGAAAGAAAGCTAACTTCAAGCGATTAAATAAAAGCAAGACCTACATTCAAATTTTAGCTAATAAAAAAGATATGACATATTCGGAAGTTATAAGGGGCATAATAACGCGTGCTAGAAAAGAAAACATCGAAAAAATTATTGGAAAAATTAAAACAATAATTTCATAAATCTAATTTGTTTCATTCAAGTCACTTATCTTTAAAATTATTTTGAGCATGATTGCATTTCTTCATATTCTCTTAGTTCAATTGATGTTAGTGCAGTGTTTTTAGCATCCATTCTAGGTATTCGTATTTTCTTTCTTTGATTAGGCTTAATAGGTATTCTATTTCGTTTCTGCACTGCTTGGCTGTTTCTAATTTTTTGATTTTTAGGAGGGCTAGTTCTAGGGCGTCTTCAAATCCCCTGGAATAATCCACCTGGGATGCCAAGCAAACCCTCCTCCAATAAACCAAGAAAACAAAGAACCTATTTAAACCATAGATCTCACTCTAAGGAAGGGAAGGGGTATGTCTAGACGTATTACATTAAAAATTTTTCAACATAAACTAGGATCAAATTAAAATTTTAGGCCGCCAACACGCGATATTATGAGCAGAAGCGCATAATAATTAATGGTGGCTCAAAAAGTTTATATTGCGAATTTTAACCTTGAGGCTATTGTTTCGGCAATTTTCTTTTAGATCTTAAAGAAGAGGAGGCATACCCGTCATGATAAATCCATAAAGTTTTCTAATCGAAAAATAAGAGGACTTCATGGATGTTCATCCATACAAAAGGTAATAAAGGGTAATATTTTAATATGGGGCTTAACATAGGGGATTTTTGCCCCCGTATGGATATATACCTAATGGGGGTATGATGATATGAGTCTCTTGGATGATGCTTTTCGCGTGGTTAATTCTGCTATTGCTCTTTTGAAGAAGTCGGGTAAAGTAGTGGTTGATAGGTTGGCGGTGATGAAGACTGCATATTTGATTGAGAGAGAGTATTTCATGTTGACGAAGAAAAGGTTTACGAATCTAATTTATTTTAACTATACTTACGGTCCGTATAATGGGTTAATTGTTCAGGCACTTGAGAAGCTTGCATCTGATAGAAAAATTGAGAAGGATGATGACTACGAATATATCGTTGCATTTTATAATCCAGACATAAATGTTCCAGAAAAAATCGGTAAAAAGATAGTCAAGATATTGAAAAGACACAAATATTCCTTCAGTCTCGTAGATTACGTTCATAATCTCAAGGAAGTAAGAGAAACACGTTTTGGTGAAGAGATCCGCTTTGAGAAAGCGGCGTAAGAAACTTGGCATTAACAATCTCGTAAAAAAATTGGGTGATGGAAGAACATCAGATGAATTTATATTACCCCAATATTTTGATTTTATAGATAAAAGTGAAAGATTTGATGTTTTATTAGACATTTATTCCAAATGCTTCATATTTGATGTATATCGAAAAAGAAGTAAGGATTGGTATGGTGAAGCTACATTTTTTAATGTTGAAAATAGGGATCATCAATATATTCTAATTGCACCATTAAATGAAGATTTTAAAAAACGACTGGAAAAGAAGAAGGTAGGCCGCATTCTAAAAAACCTCCCTCCAATAATATCGCTTAGAAAGCTGATTCTAAATTTAGGAGATGGAAATAGTGTCTGTAGAAAATGTTCTCTTCAAAGATACTTGAAGGTCCATGCCCAAGATCTTGCTGTTGAAATAAGTAGAAAATACGGAGGTAAAAGAGAATGTGAGAAATGCATAACCCATGTAACTGGTGAAACGTTAAATTCGCCTAATCTCTTTTTTAAGGAAAAACCTATTTTAGTTGCTGAAGGAAAATATGTTGAGCTTGCCAAAGCTCTTGCAGGCACAAGCGAAGAAGTTGATTTAGAGGCAATCGCCTGTCTAATCCTGCTTTACCATGGAAATGCGGTTGAAGTTGGAATTAAATGTGATTTAACTAACTATTCATTATCTTATGGAGAATGCTCTTTTGGTGCTGGAGAAATCGATATTCTAGTTCTAAAAGGAAATAAAATAACACAAATTGAAATTACAAAAATACCTTATCAAAAAAATAACACTGGGGATTGGAGGCGGCATCAACGTAAATCTTATTATCGCCATTTTATTTTGAAGAGCATAAAAGATCATTCAGTCAAAACCATTTTCTTATTTCCACATATTGTCGAAAGAATTGATGAAGAAATTAAAATTGTTCCGAAAAGTCAAACTAGGAAACAATTCAGTTTTTACC
>QMRB01000092.1 GCA_003649185.1 Thermoproteota archaeon
ATTGTTGAAGAAGTTTATGCAAGTGTTGAAGTTTCTTATCTTCTAGTTTGTATATTGATAAGTTGTTTGATAGGTCTCTCACCCATCCTTCTAGGTCGAAGTCTTTTGTTTCTTTTACTGAAAATATGTATTGTATATTTAGGTTTTTTGAGAGGTCTTTTGCTAGTCTGAAGAATGCTTCCAGATTTTTTGTGTCTAGATTATTTGCTACTTCATCCATTAGTATTGGTACGTTGAAGTAATGTGCTAGTGATGATAGTATGGCTAGGCTGTAGAATACTTTTTCTGCTCCTGCTGGATGCGTTATTTTGTATCCCTTGTATTTTATTGTTGCTTTTAGCTTGTCTTCTTTTAGGATTGGTACTGCGTGTATTAGCTTCATTTGAATAAGTTTATCCATAATTTGGTTGAAGACGTTGATTATTTCTTTTCTAAGTGCTTTTTCATCTATGCTCTTATCTAGGATTTGTTGGCAAATTGTTTTTAATGACTTTACTATATCCGGGATCTTTTCATAGTCTAGGAATTCTTCATCCTTTGCTATCCATTCTCTTTCTGCATTAGTTAAAAGTGATAGACATTCTTGTAGTGCCTTAAACTTTGCCTCTTTTTGTGATTTAATTCTTTTTAATATTGCCTCTATATCTTTAGTTTTTAGATGCTTAATCGTTATTCCTAGTGGTTTAAGTTTATCATTAATTTCAGCTAAATATTCGTCGGCCTTCGACTTCACCTCTCCTTTCAATTTTCTCATAAAACTTATGATGACTTCTACTATAGCTTTACCAATAGGTGTTTGGATACTTTTATTTCCAATAAACTTCATGTTAAGAAGTTCAGATATTCTGATAACTACGCTACTTAGTCTAAGTAGGCTCATCACTACCAGCTACCACCGAGAAATTTTCTTTATTTTTGTAGTTCACGTCTTTGAGTAGGTCTATGATTATTATGTTGTTTACGTAGTATTTTATTGTCTTGTTAGAATAGTAGGAGGAATAGTGAGACTGGTATGTATGTCATGTTGTTTTTCTCTTCTAGGAGGTCGCGTGTTAATATTATTTTGCCTTTTTCCGGTGTTATATGTGTCGGTGTTTTGCGGTATTTTGTTTCTATTAGGAATTTGTGTTTTTTATTTGCTTTGGTTATGCATAGTATGAAGTCTGTTTCTCTACTTCCTTTTACATTGGCGGGCTTGTACATTAATATTTTTTCATATTCTACGGTTGCTACATGTTCGAATAATTGTTGTGATAGGAGGAGGTGTGAAGCCACTACGCTTTCAACGACCAATCCCTTAAAATCCGTGTTCTCAAGCATTTCTTTTGAGTTTGTGAATGGATTTGGAATGTTGTTTAGGTGGGAGTATAGTGCATGATATATGAATGGATCCAGTATAAAGTTTTTAGGTTTTCCTTGATAGTTAGGTTTACCTTCACCATGTTTATTTTCTTCGGGGTATGGGAAGAAGAAGCTCCAAGTGGTGCGTAGATAGTCAAGATAGTCTCTCAATTTGAAGCGTCCTTTTGGTCGAGCATTTTCATTGCGGCCTATAATTTCAGGTTTTTGGAGATCTAATTGTCCTGAGAGTCTTATCGGTTCGATGAGGTATGCTAATACTCTTTTTAGATTTTCTGGATCTAAGCCCGCCTTTTCAGAATCTTTTATGAGTAGTTCGGCTGGATTGCTATAGCCCCCTCTACTTATGGTGCTAGTTTTATAGTATTCATCTATTGCTTTAGGATATCCGCCATGTATCAGATAGTCTTCAAAGACTGTCTGTAGGAGTTGGAAGTATTCATCATATAATTTTCGCAAGATTCCTGATATATGTCCCTCTGCGAGTTCTTTTATTAACCTAAATCTTCTTCCTGGCGTTCTAAGCTTATGGAGTGCGAAGTATCTGTCTATTTCTGGTTTTAGGGCTTCTATAACTTCTGGGAATCTTAATGGGACGTGAACTAGGTTGCCTCCTAGATTGAAGAGTTGTGCTAATTTGCCTTGTCTACCTCTAAGTTTGCTGGCCGCTTCAGCTAAATCCATTGAGTGACTGCCAGCTGCAATAATTTTCATGCTTCCTCTCTCAATAAGCCCCATATCATAAAGATTTTTTAAGGCTTGAGCCCAACCTGGATACATTGAGGCTTCGTCAATAAATACGTATTTTTCATGGGAACTTGATTTTGCTATGGTTTCAAGGATATCAATGAGTCTTATTCCCGATAATCCTTCATAGTCTAACGATAGGTAAAATATGGTTGAGGCTTTTACTCCTATTTCATTAATTATATGTTTTATGAGAAGTTTAATTAATGTGGTTTTGCCGACACGTCTAGGCCCTCTAATAGTTACTATGCCATATGCCCCGGTTGTGGTGATGTATCGTCTTAAGTGATGGAAGAGTCTTGGTTCCCTTTTAAGCATAGAGTTGTCAAAGTTTTTGAGTAGTGGGTCATCTTTATACCATTGTCTATCTCTCCACCAGGGATTGTATCCCTGTAAAATTTCTCTTAGTTCTTGGATATTCACTTTTCATCATCTCCTTGCCATTAATGCTAATTCTTTTTCGATGCGTCCAATTTCCCTTGCCAACTGTTCATATTTGACTTCCAGTTGCTTTATCCTCGTTATAATGTCTCCATACTCTACTTCTCCTAAGAGATCTAAAACTATATTTTTTATAAAACTAGGTACAGTTAAACCTTGTTGTTCAGCAAGTCTCCTTATTCTTTTATATTGCTCCTCATTGAGATAAAATTTCACCTGCTTTAATTTATTAGTCATCCCATCTCCTAGTACTATAATAGTACTCTATAGTACTAAAATTTTTCTATTAGTACTAACATAGTACCTGTATAGTACTAATCAACCCCTCTCATAGTACTAAAGTAGTACTATACGAGCTATAAATATGAACTCAGCATTCAATCTTCATGTTGCAGTTTAATATTAGTGATTTTAACGTTGCGATATATTTTACTTTTTAATCTCTTTTATAATCTTTTTACACCCATGCCATTGCAATAGCGATTATTTCATTAGTTGTAAAAGAATATTAAATGCCATATTGTATAGTTCTTCAGCTTCTTTAGCAGAGGGTTCGTATAGCTTATGAATAACTTTATTCCTTATCCTCTTAAGTCTCATCAAATTCTCATATTTATCTTTGCTTATTAGATCAAGAAGGCTTAAAATTTCAATTGTATGGTCTATGTTTATATAATTAGGGTCTTTAAGTTTATTTCTTCTATGTTCATCCGTTCTTTCTTTAATTAAGTTATCCCAAAGCATACCAATATAATACTTCGATAATACCCCATCCACATACAAAAGCTTCTCGATAGCTACCTGTAACAAGATAGGTATAGGCTTCTAAGAGAGCTATAGCTAGCGTACTAAGTTCCTCATTCATTGAAAGTTTTTTGACAGTTTTAATAACTTTGAGGAACTTATTTTCGTTTACTATGCTTTCTCCTCCAATTTTAACACTAAGAATTCTCTCTTGTAGCTCTTCAGGTTTAAAGGCAACCTCCACTCGGGGTGATAAAGTTTTTCCTCTCATATGTGTGAAATATCCAGCCCTATTAAATGTTGCCTCAATTAAGTCCAGTTCCCTACTCACAAACACGGAGATTCCGTTTATTAACATTGAAGTAGCAATTAGGTTAATGATTTTAAGAGCCAATTTCTTATTCTCTGTTTGTGCAAAGATTAATCCATCATTAAAAATTAAGGTTTTCACTGA
>QMRB01000093.1 GCA_003649185.1 Thermoproteota archaeon
CCTTTAGCTTACAAGAATATGATAAAGTCAAGATTGACATTAAACCTGGAGAAGGAACTGCCCTAACCATTATTTTAAATGTTCCAGGAGGACTGCCCCAGAACGATTATGTTGACCTTGGATAATTCCCTGATTTCTTATTTTATACCTTGGTTTTTCATAGCATTTTACTAGAAGTCATGTCTTTCCGTTAAATATTTTCAAGGTTAATAATTTGATATATTGAATTTTCTATAAATCAATGAAACGGTCCATATCCCCCGTACAAACAATCATTATTTTTGTTCATAATTCACTTATAGTATAAATTAACTAATCTTAGAATTGAGGTGAGAAAATGAACAAACGCTCTAAACTGGAAATCTATCTCGATCTTCTAAAAGCTGTTTCTAAGCATAGTAGATTAACCCGCATTGGAAATCAAGCAAATCTTTCTTGGAAAGACACTGTTAAACACTTAAGTTTCTTAGAAGAAAGAGGATTCGTAAAAGCTATAGAAAGAAACAACCAGAGGGAATATGTATTAACACAGAAAGGATCAGAAGTATTAGTGATATTAGAAAAAATAGCTAAGGCTCTAGCTCGAAGAAGTCCAATGGCGCTCTCTCCAATATGAACTCTGAGGGAACTCCATCAGAAACAGCTTCTCTTCTTCAGTCACAGTCTTTATATTTGCTGCAACCTCTCTTTTATCCATGTAAATTAAACTTCTAAGTGTTATCTGAAATTGTAATCAAGACTAATAGTAAAATTTACATGCCTATTTTCCAGTTATGGTTAGTGATACTGTCTATGAATTAACTTAGAAACTATGATTTTAACTTTCAAGACTATATTATTTCATGTTCCATATAATATTTCATGGTTATTGTCCATGCTTTAAATTCATAATCTCTTTTATAATTATCTTTAATATTTAGCTTCAGTGATCTAAAATGAGCGAAGAACATGGTAACTATGAATCAACGGAAAATGAGAGTAGAGTTGACAAATTAAAAAAAGAAATTGACAGGCTTAAAGCTGATGTTCAAAATTCTACAGAGGAGATAAAACAAACTGTTGAGGATTTAAAAAAAGCTGTTGTTGACATCAAAGCAGCTGTTAGCGAAATTGAAAATCCCTTCAACTTACTAAGAGTTATAACGAGTGAAAAAGACCTTGAAAGATTAGGCAGAGTTCAACCCATAATTGAAAGGATGCAAGTTGCAAAAGAGAAGAAGGTTGAAAGAGAAAAAGAAAAGGAGACTACTAATCTACATCAACCCCCTCAAATACCTGAAAAAAAGGTTGAAGAAACTTTAAAGCAAATTAAGGAGCAAACTGCAGGAGATGATTTGGAGATGTGGTCTCCAAGTTTCAAACATTGCCATTCTTTAATGAAATGGATTTACACGATGTTTGATCTAGGTTTTGATAAGGAAAGCTTAAAAAGAATCTGTCAGTACTGCGAATTCTTCGGTATTTTCCCCAAGGGTTCTACTGTTCCTATTTCCAACATGATTGATGCTACTGCAAATGCTAAATCTAAAGGTCTTTCAGAGGACGATATCACACTAGCTATGTACTTGGCTGCTGAAATTTTCGGAGTTAACGTTGGGTTTGAAAAAATCTATGAGCTGACAATTAAAATCCTTAAAAGAAATAGGCTAAGGAGGGGGGTGAGGCGAGATGGGATTCTCAACAACGATAACTGAAATAATCCTGTTGATTGCATCAGTGGTTTTAGCAAGTGGAGTTTCAGCTCAGGCTATATATACAGGCATGTCTTTGCAGAGCAACATTCTTCAGACCATGGATTACGCTAAGCGAGACTTAAATATACGTATCAGTATAGGATATGCTACTATAAATGAAACAGTAACTCCAAAATACTTCATAATCTATGCAAAAAATACTGGTTTAATGCCCATCACTGACTTCTCAACTATAGATGTCTACGTAGGAGAGTATGGGCGGGTAATACTTTGCACATATAGTAGTGATGCAACTATTGGCAGTGGGAGCTTTAGTTTAACTACTGCTGATGGAGATGAAATATGGGAAATTGGTGAAACTGCAATTATAAAAGCATATCCAAGTACTGATATTAATGCATCAATTTATGAAGTTAAAATTGTTCCATTTCGAGGTATACCTTCCAGCTACCTATTTCCTCCTCCGCCATAAAGGAGGTAGCTTAAGTGGGTTTCTCAGTATCCGCCGCATCAACAGTTATCTTAATAGGACTTATAACCTTTGTAAGTGTTACGGCAGCCTCCCTACTCTATTCCTTGAATCAACTTACATTGTTATTGAACAAATCAGTAAAACAGGATACAGGAGTTCAAATTGAACTTCAAATAGTAAGTATAAATGCGTCTTCTATAGAATTCTATGTTAGAAATACTGGGTCAAAAACGATTTTCTTTAAAAATCAAGGCTTTAACTGGAACAGCGTTGTTGTTGCTTACAGAAATAACAGTTGGTTCTCATATTTAATAGAGGATTACGTTATCTCCGAAGTTAGAGTTCAGAACACTAATTTAACATTCAATGTTGCAACTCATACTTATGTTAATCCAGGTGAGGAAGCAAAGATTACGTTATCTCTGCCTAGCGATGTCCCCTTAATCCCCATAAATGAAACTGTAATCATTGTTTTTATTTCGCATTATGGAGTTTCAACCATGATAGAGGGGGTTCGAACAGGTTGAAGTTTATTTCTCTGCAAATAAAGGATCTTGATGACTCTTTAGGTGGAGGTTTTCCTCATCCTTCCCTTGTATCTATTGAAGGGGATTATGGGACTGGGAAGACAGCCTTTACACAGCACATAATCTACTCAATGCTAAAGGCAGGTTTACGGGCTTATGTTATAACAAGCGAGTCGACTGTTAGAGAGTATCTACGAAAAATGAGGTCAATAAAATTAGACCCTATTCCCTATTATGTTGGTGGAAGACTTGAAATTTACCCTTTACATGTTAAGGGTGGCCAGTGGAGTAAGTTCTTATCTTCCTTATTCCTTAAAGTTGCACGTTGTTTCTTGGAATTATATAAGAACTACTACGATGTCGTCGTAATTGACAGTCTGAGTGTACTTGCAATGGATACTTCGGCTAATGAGTTCTTAACTTTTGTAACGCGGATGAAGAACCTTGTTTCAGATGGGAAAACAATAATCTTAACTTTTCATCCAAATTTTCTTCCTGAAAAAATCATCATGAAGCTTAAGGCTTCCTCAGACCTCTACTTAGTCCTTTCCAACGCTAGAATGGCAGGCGTTTCAATAAAGCTACTAAAAATTGTTAAATTATGGGGTACCATTGGCGAGAGAAAGGATATTGTTAGCTTAGAAATAAATCCCCATGTAGGATTAAGAGTGTTACCTCTAGGTGGCGTGAAAATATAGTGGTGCAGTATGGGAGGGTGGCTTTATATGAGGTTTCCAAAATTCAACTTAAAATTTAACTTGAAAAATAATAAATCCAATAGAGTGGAAGAAAGAGTGATGGGATTAGACCTCTTCAAAAGTCTAGATAAGCCTAAATCTCTCGAGGAAGCTATGAAAAAATACCCTTATCTAGCTGAATATGTTAAAAAGCATAACTTAGAGCCTTTCTATGTTGTGGATCCAAGTGCACTGGGCTCGGAAGCTGATTTAATGTCGGCAGCATTTGTTTTAGATATAATCTATCCTTTAGAGCGA
>QMRB01000094.1 GCA_003649185.1 Thermoproteota archaeon
ACAATTACTGGGATTCCTCTCTGAGTTAGATTTGCAATAAAGCGTGAGAAGAGAGTTAAAAGTTTTCCGCTAGGTCTAAGCGAATGGAAGACATCACCGCAAATTAAAAGAAAATCACTTTCCGATTTAACTGTGATCTCAGCTATACGTTTAAGTTGTTCTTCAAAATCTTTCTCCCTCACCTCCAACAATTTAGAAGTTGATGGAACTCCCCGCAACCCTACACCTAGATGAAAGTCTGCAGTGTGAACGAATCTGAAAGTCTTCATTTTTCTTTCACTCCATAACCATACTGTTCCATTAATTTAGATGATTCATCTTCACTTAGCTGCTTCTCATAGAATTTTTTCGCATCTCTTATTGTGATTTTATAATCCTTAACTCTTACAATTGACGGTATGGATATAGCTTCACCAAATATTAGAACCTCTCTTCTCTTCAAATTTTCAATTATAGGTTTAAAAAGCCGTGGAAATGGCAATCCTTTAGATGCAGCTTCTACATCTTTTTCATCTGTAAGGCACATTATGAAGTTATTCCACAGCATGGCTCTAACATCCTCGAATATTTGGGAGGGGCGTTGATCAATGATGCATAGAATTATGCCTCTTTTTCTCAATTCCCTAGCTATATCGCCGAAGGGAGTCATATAATAGAATTTTGGACCTAGAAATTTATGTGCTTCTTCAAGGAATATTGTAACCCTACAATTTAACTGTTTACCCATCATAATTCTACGTATACTTTCCATCCAAAGCCTCCTTGCAATGATATTGGTGATGAGCATGTATGCTATTCTATTATCACCATACCTTCCAAAAGAAACTATAACATGTTTATATCCATCTAAAAGTTCCTGAATAATATTAGAGGCAGAATCCTCTTCTTCATCGTCACCCCAACTTATAAATTCGAATCTTTTAAGAATTTGAAGCCTAGCTCTAGCGCTGAGAAGGGAAGATAAGGCTCCGATGCCGAAACGCTCCCTCAACTCTTTTCTAACCTTTTCATCATCAGACAATTCTATGAAACCGCATATGGCTTTCAGCCAATTACTTTTGAAGCCTCTACTTTTAAGATAATTGACGAAGGATGGTAGGAGATCCATGAAATTTCTGGTTAATCCTAAAGCATCACCAGAAGCCAACAAATCAGAAATTGTTATTCGCCTATAATTAACTTTAAAGGGTTCAAGATTACACTCCTTAGCTAGAGCCATATCTGGAGTATATCGCAGAAATTCAGATTTAAATGCTAATCCAACACCTTCAGCATATTCGTCACCCTTCTGATCCTTAACCATCAAACCATACTCGCTATGCATGTCAAATATTAGGAGCTTTACTTTCTTCTCAAAGGCTCCGGAAATATTTGCTAGCACAATATATGTGGCAATTAAATTTCCGAGAAAAGTTTTTCCAGTTCCACTTTTACCAAATATTGCAAAGCAGCCTCTAACAAGCCTATCCACATCGATGGGAATATGAACATTAACATTCTCTGCTGTTATGGGAGATTTGGGGAGACCAATATCCCAAAAACGTCTATGATCTACACCGCCATAAAAGAGCTTTAAATCTTCTTCTCCAGGTGCTCTGACAAGAGACATTAATTCGGGCAGACTGTCAGCAATCTCAGTTCTATCATCTCGAAAAATCGCCACTGGAATTAAGGAGAGCTCTGCTCCCAAAACTCCCTCTCTTTTCAATCCATCTGCAACATAATTCTGTGCAAGTCGCATATCTTCAGAGAATCCATTTTCACCTCTAACAATCGATGATGCAATATCTGAACCAGGATTAAGTTTAATATTTGATATTAACGCTAGGAAGAGATATTTACGACCTTGAACTATTGTAATAGAACCTATTCTAACATCTTCAGATGAAAATCCTTTTAAAATGTGGGCTTCCAATCCACCCGTTAAACTTCCACCGATGATTCTTGCGAAAACTTTCGTCAAACCGATTCCTCCAATAAAATCTTTCTAGCCCTATCTAGGACAAGGGAAATTGTGGAGTCTAAACCCCATCTAGCCATACTTGAAGATATTGACTTATATAGAGATACTCTTTCATCTTTAGAAAAGTTTTCGGAGAGGATGGAGAACAAGGATTCTGAGAGAAAGAGAAATTCGTTGACGCCTAAAACATGTACCACAAGAGGAATATAATCTGCTCTGAATTCTCCATTGAAGCTGTGGAAGGCTCTTATAAAGTTAACATTTGGAATGAAAGCTAAATCATGTATAAGAGGCTTCCTTCTAGGCCGGGAATGATGGAAGATGCCGTTCGAATACCATCCCACAGAGATGGCGTGATAAGTATCTATCAGCCTGTCTTCCAAGTCGGGATATCTTCTTTTAACTTCAACTCTTGAAGCATGTAATGGCGAAGGAATAGATGGAATACCTGGAGCAACAGTCATCTCGGAGTGAAAGATCAAACCTATTGTTAAATGTGATTCGCAATTTACAACAATAAATGAACCATATTCCGGAGTATGAGAATACCCATATTTATAAGCTCTAACTTTAAAAGATGAACTATTAGATTCAAAAACTTCCCCGAAGGCATTGTCAGGAGAGGAGAATAGATTAAACCACTCCATGTTCATTCAACCCTATTCAAAGTATTATTAAACTACACCTATAATTTTACGTTTAAATTTACCTGACAAAGTTAAGCCGAAACCTTCAGTTTTCTTTAAAACTCTATCAAGATAATTTAAAACCCATAAACGTTCCCTTGAACTTATCAATGCTTCTTCATGTGCTCTCTCTAAAACGTATGGATAGCCTCTTCCAATGATCGACTGAGCCAAAACTATTCTGTGAATATCATCTACGTAATCTAGACACCAAGATGGAAATTCAACTCTAAAAACATTGTTTAAGCCAACTTTCAAGTAGAAGCCATAGACTTCGGGAATATTGGATGAAAGGGAAAGTCTGTTGAAGACCTTGAATATTTGTGAGCGAAAACCGAGATTCAAAGTTGAATCTAAGAGAATTTGGTCACGAACTAGTGATAAATTTAGGCAGAGAGGTTTAGAAAGTGAAGAGACACATTCACTGCACCTTTTATTTTTACATAGCCTTGATTTTATTAATGACACTACAAAACCTCTACTTCTTGTATAGAAGATTCCTACGGGAATTATCCCTACATCTCTTAACGAAGCTTGTAGGGAGATTAAGGCGTCAATAACTCTTTTCCTAAAAGATTTAGATCTCGATGCTAAATAGCCTACTGAGAAGCTTTCATCGAACAGGGCAAATTTAGAATTTGAAGAAGAATTTAATATGGAATTTAAGTTAAGTATAACTTTCAACTCATTTTCAAGTCTTTTAACTTCTAAAATCCATGAAGGTATACCTCGCCCCAACTCTCCTCTAACAAGTTCATTGGATGTATAGAAGAAGGGGCTGCTCCCATGCACATTTGAAATTTTATCTCCATATATGAAGGCTTGGTAACCTACATTGACTAGAAGAAACATTGGTATGAGATGGGGAGTAGGTTTAATCTCACTTGTATCCACACCAATTATATATGAATCTTTCAGAACTTTCTCAGCCCAATGCTCATTTAGAGAATCTTCGGAGAGGGGAGGAGGATGAGGCTTAGCCTCCATAGGG
>QMRB01000095.1 GCA_003649185.1 Thermoproteota archaeon
TGGGCTATGGCATGATGGATTATGTTATTGTCAGATATTATGCTTGGACAGGTGATGAACCAATACCTGAAGTAGAATACTATGGCATGCCATGGACAACACCATAAAATAATTCTTACTTTTTGTTTGTTACGTCAAGATTTTCAAAAGTTCCAATAAGTCTAGGAAGCCATTTAAAGGAAGATTTTTCTTAAATGCTTCAGGATTTAGCTTAAATGTATATTAAACATAATGTATTTACTGGTGGAATAGATGGGAAAAGAGATTGAAAAAATTCGTCACAACTGTAAGGGAGTGAAACCTGAGTTTGTAGATTTAATCATGTATGGTGTATATTATGCTGCATATGACTTATTGAAGGAGAAAACTTGGAAGATTGTTTGGAAGGCTGGAGAAGTAGTCTTTAACGAAATTAAAGATAAACTTGGAATTACAGGTGGAATTGATCTCTTTGAAGCATTGAGGAGGATGGCTGATTGGCTGAGAGAAATGGGCTATGTTGAGTATATTGAAGTTAAAAGAATAAGTGAAGATGAATTTGAATATATAATGAAGAATCCAATAATAACTCCAGGAGCAAAAAGATTGGTTGAGCAGGGAAAGGTGCCTGCACATATTTCAACAGCTTTAATGTTTGCCATTTTAAAACAATATAACATGAAAGCGGAGATGATCGGTAAGCCAAAATTCTTATCTGATGGGAGAGCTATAGAAAAATGGAAGTTAATAAAATTAGCTGAGAATTAGCGGAGTCATCTGATCTTTTCGAACACTTCATTTGGAGTTGTTAAGGCATAATTTATTTCATCACTTGTTATCATCAGTGGAGGTTCTATTCTGAAAGTTGATTTGAATGCTCTTCCAGCACCTACTAGGAAAACTTGCTCTCGCATATAATTTCTAATTTTTTAGCTTCTTCTACTGCTGGTTTTTCGTATTTCTATCTTTAACAAGTTTCACTCCGATCATTAATCCAAGCCCTCTTACATCGCCTATCAACTTGTATTTTTAGCTAGATCTTCAATTTCTTCGATAAAGTGTTTTCTGAGTTCATTTACTTTTGTGCATAGGTTTTCTTCTTTGATAACATTGATAACTGCATTTGCAGCGGCACATGAAACCACATTTGGACCCCATGTAGATGAGTGATCTCCAGGTTTAAAGGCATTAGTTATTTCAGCTTTGGCTCCTATGGCGCCTAATGGTAAACCGTTAGTTATACCTTTAACCACAGCTATTATGTCGGGTTCTACATCAAAGGTTTCTATTCCAAATATTTTCCAGTTCTTGCAAATCCGCTTTGAACTTCATCAGCAATAAAGATTTCTTCATGCTCCCTTACTATTTTTACAGCTTCTTTGAAGTATTCCTTTGGTGGAACTATTATTCCTCTTCACCTAGAATTGGTTCAGCTATAAATGCACCTATATCTCCAGATGTTGCAAACTTTATAACATCCTCAATATACATCCTGCAATATATGCTATGCCGGCTAAAGGTTTAGCTACGCTTCCTGAACCGAAGATTATTAGTCTAGGTTTAGGTTTAACTATATCGATTAGAACCGTCAATGCTGCTGAACGTTCTTCTATCTTCACTGACAATCATCTTTGCACCTATATTTCTAAGGCCTCGACCCGGATTTATCTACAATTATGCAGAAAGCTATTGTGAATCCGGATTTTAGAAGCTTAGCAGTCTGTTCGAATAAATGCTCATCATATATGCTCATTACAATTATAGATTCAATGAGAAGGGAAGATAAATGCTTTATCCAAATTTTATTTGGATGAATCTTGAAGAAAATATGGGATAAAATTGTTGAATTAAATTTTCTCTGCCAATTTAAGGTAGAAGTCAGCTGTTTTATATAGAGAATCTATTTCAACATATTCGTTTGGTCCATGAATATTTCCTCCATTAGGTCCAAAATCTATACATTTCACATTGATGGGAGCATAATATCTAGAGTCTGAGGCGCCTCCCATCTCTGAGATTATTGGCTTAACATTTAATTCTTTTAATGCTTCAATAGACTTTAATACTATTGGATCTTTCCTGTCAGTATATAGGTATCCTGTTCCTCCTCTAATTGTAAACTGTGCTTCTGGAATGTTCTCCATTATGCTCGTTTTAAACGGTTCCAGCTCTTCTAGATTGGTTGTCATCGCCCTTATGTCGAAGGTGATCACATGGCTGTCTCCTTCAAGTTTATAATAATTCGGCATTTTCGACACACCATAATCACTGTATTTTTCAGGCTTTATTGGGGTTCGTGCAATTGGAAGTATTGCCTTTAAAAGTTGGGTTAATCCTTCATCTATAATGTATTCTTGGCCTTCCCCCTCTTCAATCAATGTCAATTCAACCCAGCTTGGAATAACATTTGATTTTACGAATTCTCCTTTAATTGCAGCTACCTTCAACTCTGGATTCAGCCTTAAGTAATAGGATGCTGCGAGCATTGGGTGAAAATCAACTCCAGGCATAAAATATGCTGAGTGTCTTGTCTCATATATTGGTGTCTTCACTTCAAAGCGCCTATTTAAAATTTTTCCACGTATTTTCATCTTTCTCGCTCTATGTTTAATGGTCAGTTTGAAGCTGCAACGTCTTCTAATAATTATCTCCATTCCATGGCCGTCGCCGTTGATTAAATAGTCAGGTTTCAATCCTCTCTCAATCAAAACCTCCCTTACATAGGCTGCTCCATTTCTTCCGCCGATCTCCTCATCCCCTGTAAATGCAAATATTATTGTTTTGTTCAGCTTTTTCTGAGCGATTCTGCTCAGCATACTCATTATTGCAGCAACATTTCCCTTGTCATCTATAGATCCTCTTCCATATGCCAAGTTGCCTTTAACAGTTAATTTGAACGGATCATACTGCCACTCTTTTAGATTGACTGGAACCGTATCAAAGTGAGCCATATACATAATAACTGGTTTACCATTACCTAGAATTCCTAGAATAGAATAGTAGCCGTTTCTCTCCAGAATTTCCGAATCTATCCCTACAGATTTCAGAAAGCTCTGAATCTTCTTTGGAAGTTCATCTGTTGGTTTAACATTTTCTTCCGGATTATTCACCGTGTTTACATTTACAAGGTCTTTTAAAATTTTAAGCGGGTCTAAACTCATCGCAATCACCATTAAACATTTAGAAATAGTTTTAATTGCTATTTAACATTAATCTTTCCATAACCTAGATTAAACGAATATACTGTGATCGGCCAGTGCATACTCAAATGCCGTCAACTCTGCCCATTATATTTCCACTTTTCTGTCTATGAATTTTTTATACCACTTTTCATATTCTTCTAACGTTACTATGTGTATTTCGAAAGGAGTTGCGCTGCCAATTTTCTTTGCTATTTCAAGTCTCAACTTTATTCTACTGGCTGTGTCTTCTGCTAATTTTGATATTATTAATACGTCTATGTCACTATTCGGCTTTGCAGCTCCTTTTGCTTGGCTTCCAAAAAGCATTATTTTGGCTGACCTATCATGCTTTTTAACAATTGATTTTACTTTTTTCAAA
>QMRB01000096.1 GCA_003649185.1 Thermoproteota archaeon
GCAACTGTTCCACTTGGAACTCCACTCTTCGTTAAATGTATTGCCCCTGCATCGGTTCCACCTGAAGGTATCTTCTTAAATTGGAATGGCACTTCAATCTCTTTTCCAGCATCTATAAGGGTCTTCAACACCTTAGGATGTGTAATGGTTCTCCTATCCACTATGGTTATTACTGGGCCTCCTCTAAGCTTTGCCGATAATCTGTTGGGTCTAGTTCCAGGCACATCGTTTGCAAAGGTTCCCTCCAAGGCTAGTCCATAGTCAGGTTCAATCTGCCATGCAGCTGTCTGAGCTCCTCTTAAACCAACCTCCTCCTGCACTGTTCCAACTGCAACAAAATTGTAAGGTGTATCTTTTAGAGCTTTAAATACCTCCACCATAACTGTGCATCCAGCTCTGTCGTCGAAGGCTTTTCCCATCAAATATCCATCTTCAAGCTCTGTGAACTTCATGTCGAAGACACCTGTACTTCCAAGCGTTATCCCTCTCTCTTCAACTTCCTCTAAGCTTCCAGCCCCTATATCTATGAAGAGTTCCTCCATAGGTATCGCCTTACCTCTCTCCTCAGGCTTCATTAGATGAGGAGGCTTCATTCCAACAACTCCTCTCACATATCCTTTATCTCCCTTCAAAATTATTCTCTGGCCTGGCATAACATTGCTCACTATTCCGCCAAGAGTGTGGAAATGTAGAAATCCATTCTTATCTATATGTGTAACTATTATGGCAACCTCATCCATATGTGCTGCAAGCATTATCTTGGGATAGCCTTCCCTTCCATAATGGTGGAAGAATATGTTTCCAAGCTTATCCACTTTAATCTCATCAGCATATTTTTCAAGTTCTCTTCTAAGAATTTCACGTACTTCATCTTCGCTTCCAGGAGGGCTGAAGGCATTTGAAAGTGAAGCTAGAATTCTTATCTCATCCTCCATTTGAGGCACCATACTTGGTTAAATTTCATTATCTACTTAAGTCTTATGCAACTTCACCTAATTTTACTAAATTTTAATCCAGTTTCTTAAACTCTACGGTATAACGGCTTCCGGATTGAGAATATTGTTTGGATCGAATATTTCCTTTATCTTTCTCATAATTTCCAACTGCTTCTCATCCATATATTTCATTAGACTTCTCACCCTCACCTTTCCTATTCCATGCTCTCCCGTTATGGTTCCGCCGAGCTTTACAGCAGCATCATATATTTCGCTTCTAAGCTTCTCATAGTATTCTTCATCCCTCCCCTCATCCATTATATGTATATGTAGGTTTCCGTCTCCTGCATGTCCATATGCAGGTAGCCGTGTATCATATTTTTCAGCTATTCTATCCACTTCCTCTATAAGTTTCCCTATGCTTGCAGGTGGAACCGTCACGTCGAGTGTATCTATCATTTCAGACTTCAATGTTAAATATATGTTGCTCCTTATCCTCAATATTCTATCCTGATCCTCCTTCGGCTCAGCGAAGAGAGGCTCCATAGCTCCATAATTCTTGCAGATTTCAGCTATCTTTAGACTTTGGTTGAGCATCTCCTCCCTGCTCTGCTCAGCCACTATTACTAGCAGATAGCATCTTCCCTCCTTAACCTGCCATACTTCGCCAAGATGCTTTGCAGTCTTCTCCATTAATTCTCTCTCAACATATTCAATTGCCAACGGCATAACTCCTCCCTGGAGAATTTTAGGTACACTGTTTATTGCATCCTGCCTATTTTCGAACGGTATTACAAGGGTTGCTGTAGCTTCAAACTTGGGGTAAAGCTTTATTATCGCCTTAGTTATAATCGCCAATGTTCCCTCGCTTCCAATTATCAGGTGCATTAAATCATAGCCTGCATTGTTCTTCTGAAGTCTTCCACCAAGCCTTAAAACTTCACCTGTGGGTAGAACAATTTCTAATCCTTTAACATAATTTCTCATTATTCCAAATTTTACAGCCCTAGTTCCACCGGCATTCGTCGATATTAACCCTCCTATCTGAGCGCTCTCATCTCCTGGATGTAAAGGGAAGAATAGCTCAGCTTCCTCAGCGGTTTTTATCAACTTTTCAAGTGTTACTCCAGCTTCAGCCACCGCCATTAAATTCTCCCTGTCAATCTCTATCCTATTCATTCTTTCCAATGATAATATTATTCCATTTCTAGTGGGGATTGCTCCTCCTGCAAGCCCGCTTCCACCGCCCCTCGGATATACTGGTATTCTATATTGGTTTGCAATTTTCAGGATTTCTGAAACCTCCTGTGTATTGGAGGGTTTTACAAGTATTAAGTTTGAGGCTGGTCTAGGTCTAATATGTATGGGTGTTTCATCTAAAATGTAATTCTCCAGTTTCTCCCTATCCGTTAACACAAATCTATCCCCTACAATACGCTTCAACAGAGATGTCAACTCCATCAAATCTTCCACTTCCAAAGTTAAGCTGAAAATCACCGTATTTAAGCTATTTGAATTCTCTCTCCATTAAAATTTAAATGTGTAGTGAATTGTAGCATAAATCTCACAGTTGATAAGCTTCAGGTAAATATGGTTGATATGTAGTCTCCTACCATATGGGCTGCTATTATTACAAGGATTGCTATTGCCACATGCTCAAATATTATCTTCCAGACAGCTCTCTTCCCTCTACCTATCAGATAGCTGAACAGGCTGAGTAGAAATATTCCCCATGACACGCTGACCATTATAGCCATAGTTAAATTCTCTATTAGCATTATTGGCGCTATAAATGTTGATGCAACTGCAAATTTGAATAGAAATGTCGTCAACGTGGATATCCATATCTCCCTAGCCGTATGTTTATCCTCCGATTCCTCGGACATATGTATTCCAAGGGCATCTGAGAATGCATCTGCCACGGCTATAGTCAGTATTCCTCCTAGAACTGCCAGTTTCGAGTGGGTTCCTGAGTGGAGTCCAACTATAAGTCCAACTGTGGTTATCACTCCCGACGTCAATCCGAAGCTTGCACCAACCTTGAATGAGTGGCTCATCATGATCGAATTAAAATGTCAATTTAATCCCTTAAATTTCTTGTTCAAATATCACTAATATTTTCTCCATTCTCCCCTAAACATCCTTAAATCTTCCTCAATATTTTCTCCATATATGGTAGGCCACTGTCACCTGCAATTGTAACTATCCTTTTACCGCTACCCATCTTTTCAGCTAATTGCAAAGCCACAGTTAAGGCTGCACCTGTAGATGGTCCGAGCAGAAAACCCTCCATTCCTGCAACTCTTTTAACCATGTCTATTGCTTCCCGTTCACTTACCTCTACAACCTCATCAATATATTTATTATATTTTCCATATATTCCCCTATATTTCATAGGTATATCCTTCGCCAATCCCTCTATAACATCTTCTCCTATAGGTTTTCTATGCAGTATTATTGATCCTGCAGGTACAACTCCTATAACCTTCACATCATCTCCCAGCTCCTCTTTAAGCCTCCTACCTACACCCGTTATCGTTCCTCCAGTACCTATTCCCATTATAAAAGCATCTAC
>QMRB01000097.1 GCA_003649185.1 Thermoproteota archaeon
AGTGGAACCTTCAACATCAACCCCTAAATGTACATGATAGATGAATAATATTAAAGCGCCGAAAATGTAGGGGAGAATTGAAGCAAGATCGATTAAACCTATAAGGGGCCAGGTTCTCCCAGGCTTCTGCCTAAAAGGCGGGGTTGGATTTGAAGGATTATTGGATGGTGAAAATACATCTTTAATGAATGTGAAACCCTTATTCACATCTGAGAAGTAGTAGGGGGAAGAGAAGTGATGTTATCGTCACCAGTAGGATTACTGGTAGAGCTATGAGAATCCAACATTTAAGATTCTTCCTCCAACAATTCCTTCCAGAGATGAGGATTATGAGAAGATAGGAGAACATGAAGAGGAAGAGGAAGGCAAGGTCGAGGAAGTGGGTGAGAAAGGTTAGATATGCTGAGAGAATGGAGAGGAGGATTTCTCTAAGCCTCCTATATTTGAAAGCTCTGAACATAAAGTAAATGTAGAACATGAGAAAGGTTATTCCAGCAGCATTCTTCATCAAATCCCCAGCCATTCTGGCTAGTTGAGGTGAGAAGATGAGAGCTATAGAGGCAGCTGATGAGGGTACAGGGTCGCCTGAAAGCTCCAAGAAGAGAAGGTATGTTGGAACTGTGGAGAGGGAGACTATGAGGGCAACTGTGAGGGAGATTCCTAAACGGACATCTCCAAGAAACAGTGATGTAAATGCTGATAGATGGAAGAGGAGGGGAGGATCGCCGTAAACCATTCCTAAACCTTTAAGAATCAATTCAACTTGGATGAGATAGTATGGACCGTCAACTCCAGGGATCAAGGGATCCTTCAACAGTAAATATAGATGGAAGAGGAGGGCTGAAAGGAATAGTGGGATTAATGGTAGAAGCCCTCCCCTAAACCTCATAGATATCACCATAATGATTATCCAAGTTATAGATTGTGGGAAGAGCGTTTCAAATTGCATATAGCCTAGAATATATTTATTTTATCAGAGATGCATAGAGGATAATAAGTTTAATTGGAGGAGGATTATTTGACCTATCCGAGACGTATACCGATAGTTTCAAACAAGTTGAAGATTGCAATATTGGCTGCAATATTCTTTTCAGCGGGAATATTGATGGGAATTTATCTGTCATCCACTCCTTGGAGAAGATTTGAGGTAGCAGTTAAAGGTAAACCTTTAATTGGAATAATAAATGTTGAGGGATATTTAATTTCAGCTGATGACAGGGATATATATCTTGGAGCAATAAATGAAGCATTGACAAATAAATCCATAGTGGGAGTTATAGTTAGAGTTGACTCGCCCGGCGGATATGCAAATATAGTGGAGGAGATCTATCTATCCCTGCTTCAACTTTCCAAGAGCAAACCCCTCGTCGCTTTGGTGGAGGGTTTAGCTGCATCGGGAGGATACTATGTCTCATCGGCTGCAGATGAAATATACTCGGTTCCAACGGGGCTGATTGGAAATATAGGTGTAATAGTTACTCAGCCTCCACTTATAATACCCTCCGAAAGTGCCCTTGAAACTGGACCCTACAAGTATTCAGGCTTCTCCCTTAAGGAGGCTCCATTAATGGCTGGTGAAGCCCTCGACAATTTCGTCAACGCCGTTATGAAAGGTAGGGGGAATCGGTTAAAAGTGAATAGAACGGTCATCACGATGGGGAAGCTGTATCTAAGTGGAGAAGCATTGGAGATGGGTTTGATAGATAAGATTGGTGGATTGATGGATGCCGTCAATAGAGCTGCCGAGATGGCTGGTGTAAAGGAGTTCAGCACAGTGGATTTAACGGGGAAGGCTTTAGAGGAGGGAAGTTTAGGAACAATGTACTGGCATAATGGAACAATTCTGTCGGTGAGGATGCTTGGAAAGATAAATCCCAAACCCATGGGAATATATTATCTTTCACCATACTATGTGGAACCCTACGAAGCTTTAACCCAATATGGAGGGGGAGAGCCCGGTACAGTCATGGGTGGAGAGGGTGGAGAACAGATCTCTGGAAATGTGGTTGTAATGGATTTAGCCCATGGAAACATGGTGAACCCTAGATTACTGAGCACTTTAACAGGGGAAATTGTGAAGAGAGGAGGAAAAATATACTATTCATATAATGTTGATTTGGCTTCCCTGCTTGCAGGTGGAAATCCACAGGCTTTAATAATAGCCAACCCCACAATTCCATATCAGAAAGCTGAAATTGAAGCTGTAAGAGGCTACATAGAGAACGGTGGAAAACTCATATTGATATATGATCCAGCCACCTTTACACCTACACAGAACATAAATATGATAGCCCAGGAATTTGGAATCCACTTTCAAGAAGGCTACATATATGATGTGGAAAACAATTATGGAGTATATAGAAACATTGTGGTTTCAAATTTCGTCTACGACGAGATAACTGACAATGTGAATAAGCTTATACTTTTCACAGCCACAAACATAGTTGGAGATGGATTGAAGACGGCTAGAAGCCAGTGGACTGCAACCCAATCATTCACCGAGAAGAGTGGAAGCTACACGGTGATTATGAGAAGTGGAAATGTTGTGGCTATAGGGGATTTAACATTCCTCCTCGACCCATATCTAGATCTAGCTGACAATAGAATATTCATGGAGAACTTGGTGAAGTTCATTATTGGCGGCTGACAAGCCAATTCAAAGTCTTCTCCAAACCCCTCTTAAGTGGAGTTTCAGCTTGGAAGCCGAGAATCCTCCTAGCAGACGAAGTGTCAGCATAGCTTTCAGATATGTCGCCTCTCCTCGGAGGAGCATAAACTATTTTTAACTCACCTTCAAAGAGTTTTGAAACCAAATCTGCAAGCATATTGATGCTTGTAGCTACACCAGTTCCAATATTGAAGACTCCGCTTACATTCCTATTCAACGCTGAGACGAAAGCTGAAACCACATCTTCAACATATATGAAATCCCTCGTCTGGGAACCATCCCCATAAATTATTAACGGTTCCCCTCTTAAAGCCCTCTCCAAAAATATTCTGATAACGCCTGAATAACCGTTGAACCTCTGCCTCGGCCCATAAACATTGAACAGTCTCAAAATCACCCATCCAAATCCATATAGATTGGCATAGGATTTAACGAGAAATTCGGACTCAATCTTCGTTGAGGCATATATTGACAGTGGGTTGAGCGGATGGGTCTCGCTGATAGGTAATGATTGTGGAGCCCCATAAACTGCGGCGGAGGAGGCGAAGATGAAGCGGGAAACATTAAACTTTGAAGCATAGTGGAGAAGCCTCAACGTTCCATCCACATTCACCCTATGATAGAGTAATGGTTTGTGCAGGGATTCCTCCACACTTATCAATGCAGCTAAATGGATGACTGCATCTAAACCTCTAAATAGATCCTCAGCATCTGCAAGTCTTGAAACATCGATACTGTGAAACTCAACCATACCTGAGTCGATGAGCCCCCTAATATTTTCAAGGGA
>QMRB01000098.1 GCA_003649185.1 Thermoproteota archaeon
CAATAGACATGCAAAATATATGGGTATATTAGGATGGTTTGACGCATTAAATTTGGGGATTGAATTGAAGATAAAGGTAGGAAGAAAGGATGCCCTTATAATAGTTGATGTACAGAAGGATTTCTGCCCTGGAGGAGCGCTACCTGTACCTGAAGGAGACAAGATCATTCCAAATCTCAACAAGTACGTGGAAATCTTCAGGAAAAATGGGGGAAAAATATATGCTACACGGGATTGGCATCCTGAAAATCACATATCATTTAAAGAGTATGGGGGATTATGGCCCAAGCATTGTGTCCAAGGAACGGAGGGAGCAGAGTTCCATCCAAACCTTAAACTTCCTGAAGATGCTGTGATAATCTCTAAGGGTACAGATCCTCTAAGAGAAGCATACTCAGGATTTGAGGGAACAGATTTAAAAAAGAAGCTTAAACAGGAGGGTATTGTAAGAGTATTTGTGGGAGGATTGGCAACCGAATATTGCGTGAAGAATACGGTTCTAGATGCTATAAAATTTGGATTTGAAACAGTACTATTAATGGATGCTATTAAGGGAATCGATTTGAAACCTTCCGACAGTAGAAAAGCCATCGATGAAATGGTTAAGAGAGGAGTGAAAACAGTGAAGCTTGAAAATTTTGAAATTGAAAATTGAAATGAATAAGAGATGCTTGAAAACTGCTGGTAATGTTAAATATTAAAATGGGATTGCCAATATTTATGTGGATTAAAATGAAGGAAGACGATTTTAAAATGCTGGAGGTAAGAAGGTTTTTAAGCGTAAGATCGGCGAGAAGGCCGATCTCATCAAGAAATAGAGAGGAAATAATATATATAAGTGATTTAACCGGTATTCCAATACCATGGATAACTGATGGAAAAAGATTTGATACACTCTTCCCATATGATCACAGAGTAAATAGGATAGCTCTGAGCAGCAGAAACATTCTTGCATTAAACAGCGATGTAAATGGAGATGAGAGATGGCAGATAAAAGTATATAGTATTGATGAAGGAAAGTTGACGCATGTAATAGGCGACGATGAAAATATAAATAATATTGGAAAATGGAGGGCCGACGGAATAACTTTAGGATTCTCATCCAACATGAGGAATGGAGTGGACTTCGACATATATTTATATACTTATGGGAGGGGAGTTAAAGGTCCAATCATAAAGATGGATGGAAGAAACAGTGTTGAAGAATGGATGACGGATGAACATTTACTGATAAGACATGACAATACAAATTTAGACAGCGATATAATTTTATATAATATTAGAAAGGGAACTATTAGAAATTTAACCAAACATGAAGGAGAAGGGATAAATGCTTCACCGATAAAGATAGGAGATCAATTTCTATATCTCACCAATAACGATGAAGAATACGTTGGAATAGCCAGATACAATTTAAACACGTATAATTGGAAGTATCTATATAAAACGGATAAAGATGTAGAAACTTTCGCGGTTTCACCGAACGGTAAACAGGTAGCCTTCACAGTAAATGATGATGGATTCTCAAAGCTTTACATTGCAAACATAGATTTATCAAATATGAGAAAGATTGAAGTTCCCGAAGGCGTTATAGCGGAGCTATCATGGGGTAAAATGGGATTAGCTTTTGCAATTTCCAGCCCGAAAATTGGAAATGAAATATGGATTCTGAAGGATGAAAAACCCGAACAGTTAACATATTCGCCGAAATATGGTTTGAAGATGACTGAAATGGTTATGCCAGAAATTATAAGATATGAGAGTTGGGATGGCATGCAGATCCCGGCATTAATGTATAAACCTGAAGGAAAAGCACCCTATCCGGCAGTATTAACCATTCATGGAGGACCTGAAGGGCAGGATAGACCTAGATTCCAATATTTACCTCAAATCTTAGTGAGAATGGGATACTTGGTTTTATCGCCAAATTTCAGAGGATCAAGAGGATATGGAAAAAGCTTCATTCATCTAGACGATGGAGATAGGAGAATGAATTCATTGAAGGATATAGGGGCCCTCGTGGAATGGGCTGAGAGGAGGGGACTTATAGAGAAGGGAAGAATAGCTGTAACTGGAGCATCCTACGGTGGATACGCCACACTTATGAGCATGATACTGTATCCGGAATATTGGAGCTGCGGCGTCGAGAGAGTTGGAATAGTCAACATGGTTACATTTCTCAAAAATACTGGGGCTTGGAGAAGAAGATATAGAATTCCAGAATATGGAGATCCAGATAGGGATTATGAAATGTTGATGAAGATAAGCCCGATAACACATGTTGAAAAGATAGTTGCACCATTAATGATAGTACATGGACATAATGATCCGAGAGTTCCAGTAACAGAAGCAGAGCAACTTGTAGAGAAATTGAAGGAGAAGGGTAGGAAAGCAGTCTTCATAAGGATAGGCGATGAAGGACATGGAATAGCTAAGGTTCGTAACAGAGTGGATATAATAAGTGAAATTATAAATTTCATCATGGAGCATACACCGGTAAAGAGTGAAAGTTAAAATCATAGGAAGAGAACTCAAGAGTGATGGGATAATTGCATATGAAGATAGATTTACATGTACATACCGTTTATTCAGATGGAAGTGGAACAGTAGAAGAAGTTATAAGAAGAGCATTGGAGAAAGGTTTAGACGGCATAGCCATAACAGATCATAACTCCATTAAAGGATACTTTGAGGCAAAAAAGATTCTAAAGGAAAAGATAATATTGATTCCTGGATTCGAGGTGAAAACGGAGAAGGGCCACATACTCATATATGGATTGACGGAAATCCCTGAGAAGAATATCAGCTATGAGGAGCTAATAGAATGGGTGAGAAAGAGGAGAGGAATAGCAATCCTCGCACATCCAGCTGCAGGTAGAAAATATATGAAAACTTGGATGAGAAGTAAACCTGACGCTGTAGAAGTGCTCAATGCATTATATCCCATAGGAAGCTTAATGATCAAGATGGGAATGAAAATTGCCAATAAACTTGAACTTCCAATGACAGGTGGAAGTGATGCACATCAACCTGAAAATGTTGGAGATGCATATACACTTGTAAAAGTAGAGGAGAAAAGTTCAGAGGGAATTTTAGAAGCAATAAAGAAAGGTTTAACCGAACCTGGCGGAGGATTGTCACCGTTAAAAATCAGATTAAAATTGGGATTGAAATTTATATTGCGGAGTTTAGATTAGTCTGCTCAGCTCATCGAAGAGAAGTATACCTAACAGTTGAACGATTAGAATAGATACACCCTCATCTAAAGTGAACTTTCCATCATCAACGACAGCTTTCTTAACGATCCAAAGAGTGGAGGCAACGGCCAAAATTGATAGAGAATGTAACCGTCAAGATTTATGGGAACG
>QMRB01000099.1 GCA_003649185.1 Thermoproteota archaeon
AAATATATAGAAATGTTCTGGCCTTCCAGGATTTAATCTTCTTCTCCAAGTAATCATATATCTTGCTTAATGGGAATCCTATGGCCAACTGTCCCGCAGCATCTTTAAGATACTTTGTGAAGACTCCGTAATCTCTTGAGGAGAGAACGATTATACATTTCTCGGGTGGTAGACCCGTCTTTCTAATCTCAACCAGATCTCTTAGAAATTGGGTGACACCCTTAGAGATTTTGCTCTGCTTTCCAAGAGTAATTTTCTCATATATTGCAGAAGGAAGGGTAGCGAGAATTAATACTAAGCATAGGCCTACACTTGAAGCATACGCATATTCTAATCCAAAGGAATAGGTGATTCCTTCAACCATGGAGAGGAAAGGGTTGAAGAGAGTTCTCAATGGATGGGTTCGAGGCATGTAGAAAGGTATAACCATTGCAAGTACTAGAAAAACCATTATAGGCAGTGATATTCCAAAGAAAACTACGTAGGGGGACCATTCCATCCAAGGCTCCTTATACTGCAAAACATCTGAAAGATATATTACTGTGAAGGACATGAAGGGTAGAAAGATAAATGACAGCAAGAATAGGCTTCCACCTCCAAGGCCTGGAAGGCTGACCGTACCTATTGAAAAATTAACTAAATAGATAGCGTTTAAAGCTAAAAGGACAAGTAAAGCTACAGCGAGATAGGATTCTAAAACGACGGCCATCCTTTCACCTGAAGCTCTCATCTTAATAATTAAATTGTTGAACATGTCCTTGGATTTCTTACTCAGATAATCTGTAACATCGCCTCCAGCCCTTATAGTTGCAGCATAACCTAAAACTAAATCTTTTATAAGCTCGCTTGGATTTCTCCTCGCAACATCCTCGAATGCTGTAAGCGGATCCCAGCCTATGGCTCTAACTAGAACTCCGAATCTTAAGGCTAGACGTGAAATCTTTGAGAAAATCTTTGCAGCAAATCCTAATCTTTCAAAGGCTAAGTATGGGGACATTCCTCCAGTCGACATGACGCTTAAATATGCAACTGCATATGGAACCTCCTGGTCGAGAACTGAACTTCTACTGGTTCCCAGAGATTTAGGTAGAATTAAACCTAGAAAGACTAGGAGGAAGACTGGGAATATGACTGCTACAGCTGCACCTACAATTACAAGTATGGGTGGAAGATTCAATATTACTAGTAGAATCATGGAGATTATGCTGCATATAACGGATATGAAGAAGATGAAACCTGTAAGGGCTGCGTAAACCTCATAGTGAAGATGAATGCCTGAACTTCTAATATCATCTGGAATATTTGGATACGTTTTCAATATTCCTTTCCCAATCCAATCAAAATATGTGTAAATGAAATCCATGAAGCCCAAACTTCCACCCTATACAAGTAATTATTTATGTGGCAATCCTATTTAACATTTATATGCTGCCAAAATATTTTGTGAAGATTCTGAAACTTAAACAAAATAATAAAGTATATAGCGTTGAGAACCTTAACTATCAAAGGAAATAGAAAAGGTGAAATGAGGATAAAACATGAAAAATGAGAGAGGAATTAGCCCAATAATTTCTACAATAATATTGTTAGCAACTGGAATAAGCATCACTCTGCTTGTAATTGCATGGGTAACTGGAATTATGGGAAGCAGCGGATATGGGACAAGGCCGATTAAAATAGGGATAACCAGCACATTTCACGGTTCGGGAAGCATGTTCATAATATATGTTAGGAATTTTGGAGGAGACAAAATATTTATAGATCAGATCATAATGGATGGAAAATATACTGGAACTGTGGCGGCGGCATTTGAAATATCGAGCTATGAGGATAGATTGGTTAGAGATGTGCAGGGAGACATGGTGGTTCTTAAACCTGGAGATAATGTAGCCATATATTTTACAATGGAAATTCCGAAGGAACAGTTGAAGAGAATTTTTATGTCGGGAAGTCATCATGAAATAAAAATTCACACATCTTTAGGATATAATTATATGAGAACTGTGATTTCATATTATATACCTCATGGATCATGGACTATAAGGCAAGTGGAAGATTCGGAGGATGGATGGATTCTTCAGGGAGGCCATGAAAATTGGGGAGTCATGGAAGGAATATTACATATGTATATTCTTAGAATAAGGGACTGGTCGGAATATAATGGAAAAATTAAGACGAGAGCAAGATGGGTGAAGGGAAGCGGACAGTTCATGGTGATAATCGGATATAACGGTAAGGGAAACGGCTACACCCTTTGGATGAACTTCCAAGAGGGAAGAACAGGAACATTAAGATTTGAGAAGTATGGTTTATCAATCCATGTAGAAGCATCCAGCAATATTAATATTGTACAGAATGCTTGGTATATCATTGAGATAACCATTAATGGGAATAAAGAACAGTTAACTGTGAAAGGGGTAATCATGAACAGCAATAATGAGCAGATTGCGGTTTTAACGGCAAATGTTAAACCTGACGGCCCATATGTCGGATTGGGATACTGGGAGAACCCTAAAAATGGGCAGCAGTCGATAGTTCAATTCGACTATATACAGTTAACTTCAAGCGAAATCAATCTCAAATTGAACTTTCAAAATATAAGTGAAATTGAAGCACACTGCATAGAAGAAGGATAGAAATAAATTTAAAATGAAGAATAATGAAGTAGAGGAGAAATCTGTGAAGAAATTTAGAAGAAGGGGAATTTCACTTCTAATAGCAATAGTCATCATAGTCTCAATGAGCATGTATTTATCAATAGCTGTAACTCTCTGGATGACAGGTATAATAGGCTCTCTAGGTTACGGTACAAGACCGATAATATTGAAAGTGTGGAATCCAATTTCACATGGCAGACTTTTCAGAGTATATGTTAGAAATATGGTGGAGAGCGAAGATATGTGGATAATGTATATGTTAACAATAAGGCAGTGAAATTAAAACTTGCATATGATGTGAGAAATCCTTCGATAAACTTCATATCGAGGGGGCAGAGAGACTTCATTTTCGGAATAGATCCAGGTGAAACCATAGTTTTTGGGCTTTGGCAGATGAACCCATGAAGGCAGGAGTCACCTACAGTATAAGGATACATACAACTCTCGGACATGAACAGGCAACATTGCTTAAACCCTCCTTGGGAATCGATCTGGCAAGTCTTGCAATGGTTAGACTAATAGCCATATACTATGATAATATTACTGGAAACATGGTGGAATTCAACCCAGCCACATGGGAATATAGATACTGGTATATTCTCGCCGATAAAAGTGATCCAGCCAATGCAACAAAGTATACTGTTATAGGTAGAGGAGGAATACAGGGCAACATTACACATCTACCACCA
>QMRB01000100.1 GCA_003649185.1 Thermoproteota archaeon
GAAACATTTGAGGATCTACGTGAATATGTTTTCAGTGAGATGAGCAGGATTGCTGATAGATATAGGGGTAGATTGGGGCTTGTTGGCGGTAGGAGAGCTAGAATAATATATTATGTTGAGAGAAATCTTTTAGGTTATGGTCCAATCGACCCGGTAATGAGGGATCCGAACATTGAGGATATAAGTTGTGACGGTGTCGGCAAACCCGTTTATGTATGGCATCGCCGCTATGAAAGTATACCTACAAATATTATTTTCAATGATATGGCAACATTGAATGAATTCATTTTAAAATTGGCTCATATGGCTGGTAAGCATATCTCTATGGCTTATCCGGTTTTGGATTCTATGCTTCCTGAGAAGCATAGGCTTGCAGCAACCTTTGGAACTGAAATCTCTCCTAAAGGTCCTACTTTCACGATTAGAAAATTCAGAGAGAAACCGTTCTCAATAATTGAACTGGTAAGGTATGGTGCGATAAATGAACTTATAGCTGGATATATATGGTTGATGTTGGAGCATGGGAGGACTTTGATGATTGCAGGTGGCACAGGTGCCGGTAAGACTACTCTTCTCAACGCTTACAGCCTATTCATAAAGCCTGGAATGAAGATTGTGACTGTGGAGGATATTCCTGAACTGAATCTTCCCCATGAGAATTGGGTTCAATTAACGGTTCGCCCAAGCTACACGGTTGGATCGAAGATTGGAAGCATAGAGCTCTTCGACCTTGTAAAGCTGAGTTTGAGATATAGACCTGACTATCTGATAGTTGGTGAAGTTAGAGGCGAAGAAGCTTTCGTTCTATTTCAGGCTATGGCTACTGGGCACGGCGGCCTCTCAACTATACATGCGGAAACGTTGGATTATGCTGTTAAAAGGTTAACCTCTGAACCGATGAATATACCTCCAACATATATGAGACTTATGAATATTTTCACCCATATTCAGCGTGTAACCACTAGGAGTAAGGGGGGAAGGGTGAAAGTTTTGAGAAGGGTAACTGTAACCGAGGAGGTTGAGGAGTTTGAAAAGTATAGGATAATTTCGAAGTGGGATCCGGCTTCAGATTCCCATGAAGTCTACCTTGACAATTCAATACTGCTGAGGGAGATAAGCCAGAAGACTGCTCAAACAGTTGAAGATTTAAAGCAGGAGATTATTCGGAGAGCTGAAGTTTTAAGGTGGATGCTCCTCAAAAATATTATGGATGTTTGGGATGTAAGCAAAATAATATTCAGATACTACTTTAATCCGAAAGCGGTATATGAGCAGGCTGTGGCTGAGATGAGGGAGATGAAGTAGCTTTACAATTAAACGTAGTGGAAACAAAATAAATTTATATTATACATAAACAGTATAAATATTCTTGAGGGCTGGCGGAGTTAGAGTGGAATTGTTACCTATAAAAGGTAAAATGTTGGACTTTGTAAATTTGATTGAACAGTCCTTACCGGATTTGATTAAAAAATATAGGAAGATTAAAGCTAATGTGAGATTTCAAGGAATAATAATCCTTCCAAAAAGAAGCATGGAAGTGTATTTTGATCTTAAAAATGGTAGACCTATACTTGCAATTGTTAGGGAAGATAATGTTGAAATTAAAGGTGATATAGCTTGGCAGGAGATAAGTTTATCCATGGGGAAAGCTGCTGGATTCGTGGAGATTTATGAGCTTTCAGCTGAAGAAGTGGATGAAGATTTGAAGCTTAGACCTGATGCAAAGGTGAAGTATGTTGCACCGATAAGGATTAAACTTCCACAGTGCCACCCAAACATTGAAGAGTATAGTAGAAAGCTTGCTACAACCGTAACTTTGAAGACAAGTATAATAGTTAATAGTGTACATTTGAATGCTAGAGCTGAAAAGGCAACTGCTACAGCAAGCCTTCCATCAGTTCTATTGGGAGAAATAGATGCAAGTGAGAATGCGGCAAGATATATAGCTGCAACATTATATGATTCCCCTCATTGGAAAAGCGTGGAACTTATGGCTAAAAATAGATTAATTTTAGCCGCTATAGCCAACAGTAAAGATGGAATTGTTTATGGGAGGAAGGCTTTGAAACTCATGCTATCACCCAGACTACTTGGAGAATATAAATCCTTCGACATATTAATATATGATGTAAAGGTGGATCCGCTCGACATATTGGAGGAGAGGATAAGAATACCGAAGAGAAGGGAGGCTGTTAAGGCTCCGTCAGCCCTTCCAAAAGAATTGACGGTAACAGAATTGAGGGAAATGCCGAAGCCTGCGGAAGTTGAGGAGGAAGTTGAGGAGGTAAGGAAGGTTGATGTTGAAGCGGTAAGGAATAAAGCTAGAAACTACTTTGCAGATGTTTTAGATACTCTTGGATACGAGCTGAAGAAGGTTGAGGTTCAATTAAATGACAAAGTTAAATTTAAAGCTAAAGTTAAAAAGAAGAGATTTGCATTTAGAGCCGCAAAAGAGGAGACTTTAAAGAGAGAGCTTATGGATGAAGCGAAGTGGATTATGGAGGAGCTTGGACTTAAAAGGGAAGTGGAAGTGGAGATTGTGAAAATTTAGGGGGATGCACTGTAATCTCTATGAACTTTTATTAGAATCCCCTGAAATTCAAATAATATTTCTATGGATGAAGTATTATTCAAACTTGTATTGTCGATTTCAACTCCATTGACACCTAATCCATAGTAGTGTTGAATCCAATCCTTCACGGTTAAACCGTTAACCTTAACCTGTAAAACGTTAAGTTTAACTGGGATTCCAGAGTTAAACATGTATGCTGTAACATTTATTTGATTATCCAGTTTAACTAGATCTGTTACCACTATGCCGTATCGAATGGTTTTATTGATCTCGGAGAATCCGGCAGGTTTACCGTCGATGATTATGGAACAGGTTGCATTGCTCCACCAATAATTGGAGCTGTTCCATTGGAAGGAGACGTTGAAATGGTTTATATAGACTGATACGCCTCGTCCACCATGAATATATGTGAAATTGTCCATCCAATTATTTATGAAGGTATAGGCAGTGCTGTTCGCATAGGATAGATTATGGTTCGAAGAGTTATATGAGATGGATGAAAGCTTCAGAGAAACTTTAAATGCTCTTGGAAAATCTTCAACAGCGTTGATTAATGGCAGTGGAACCGTTATCTTCTGGGAATTTAGGATTCTAATATTGCTGTTTGTAACCATTGCTGTCAGTATCAATATAGCCGTCGTCATCATGATGGAGGTTAAAATTAAAAATTGACCTTTC
>QMRB01000101.1 GCA_003649185.1 Thermoproteota archaeon
TCTACTTATCTCGGCTACATATTTTAATCCTTCTATGTGATCTCTATGTTCATGCGAGATTACAATGAAATTTAAATTCTTTAAATTTATGTTCAACTTGGCAGAATTTCTCCTCAAAACATCTGGATCCGGTCCAGCATCAAATAGAAAGCTTACATTTCCAACCTTTATGTATATGCTTAGCCCCCACGCATCCTTTAAGGGAGGATTTGGATTATTATCCACTAATACCGTTATCTCTAATTCTCTTATAGATCCAATATTCGATATGTTCTTACTAATTTCTTGATTGGAATTCATCTTCTCTCCAATTTTACTTGTACTCCACGTATATATGGCCATAGTTATGATGATTGCCAATATTGTTAATATTGCTATTGCCAATTCAACTGAATAGTTCATTTTACAATAATTTATATTGTTCTTGCCTAAATTTAAATTTATAGTTGGTTAATTAGATTTCCACTTTCTCCGGATAATGCTCTATAGTTAACTTCTCCACTAATCTGCAAGGTACTTTTAATACGAATGCCCAGATTAACCTATTAGCCTTTTTAAAGCCCCTTTCTGTAAGCTTTAAACAGTTATTTTCAAATTTAATAAATTTCAGCAGTTTCATCAAGCTTAAGCTTCTGTTAAGCCCCTTAGGTATTAATTCAAGTCCTCCTCCAAATATTCTTTGAAATTCCTCTATCTTCACTTCGCCTGAAGTGAATAATCGGTCGATTACATATCTTGCAATCCTCTCACCTAGATTAACTTTTCTGGAAACAGATACTGGAAGTTCTCCTTTACTCAGCCTCTTAACATATTCGTCTATGGAGTGCACGTTTACCCATTCATAACTACCAGTAAATCCCATAGCACCTGGACCTAGAGCGAGTAATGGGCCTATCATCTCCAAGTTTACTGTAGCATATTCTCCTCCTCTACTCCACGAATATATCCTTATCCTTTTGTATCCTTCTCTTTCCAAAATTCTCCTCGCTTCTATGAGAAATTGGTCGAGAAATTGAACAGGCTGGGTAACTCTTCCATTCTTTATTAGATTTCTTGCCGGACAATGTCTCGTTATTAATGTGGGATATATAGTTATCTGTTGAACTTTGTATTGTACTGCTCTTTCAAGATCTTCCCTCCAATTATCAAGCTGCTTCTCATATGGAATATTCGGAATCATATACATTAAATCCATATTAACATGTTTGAAGCCGACTTCCTCAATATTTTTAAGAGTTTTCTCAACATCTTCTACGCTGTGTCTTCTTCCTAGAGCTTTTAAGTGTGTTCTATGAAACGATTGAACTCCAATGCTTAGCTCAGTTACCTCTGAATCTAAAAGCTTCACGGTCTTCTCTTCGTCGGCTAAGTCCTCTGGATTTGCCTCGATCCCTAAATTCACATTTATATTAAAGTTTTCCTTCAATTCTTCCATTATATCCTTCCAGAATGAAGGGTTCGGAATGCTTGGAGTTCCTCCTCCAATATGGATGTCGACGATTTTAACATCACTGTTCTCTAAAATGTTTCCGATGATCTGAATCTCCTTTATCAATGCGTTCCTATACTTTGAAAATTTATTCTCATCCCAGATTTCACGGTAATATGGACAGTAGAGGCAGAAAGATCTACAGAAGGGGAAATGTATATATATGCCTGCATTTACATTTCTAAATCCTTCAGATATTTTTCTTCTATGTTCCTCTTCTCCAACAGCGTTAAATGTTATCTTGAAGATGTGATCCATTATTTTTGACCATATTCCAAATGCATTTTCATCTAAAATTTTGGTTTTACCTCGGCCATAAATCAATTCTTTGCACCGATCTACTTCAAGTAATATAATTTAAATTTTTACCTGCACAGTTCTCTATAATTATAAGGGTTGCCGTTTATTTCTCTTCATGTATAAATATGTATCCTATGTTGGCTCCAGTCTGCACTGCCTGTAAGCTTCCAGAGGTTCCTAAGGACTGTCCGCATGGATATGCCCATATATATCCATCTACAGGCATCTTAACCTTCTCTATTATGTCTCCATATAGATCGTAGATTTCGGCGACGATCTCTCCACGATTTATAAATTTCCCTGGCTTTTTAAGAAATTTGATCAATCCTCCTCTATTGGCTCTTAATATTCCGTAGAATCTGTTAATTCCAGGTATTATGGTGATTTCCTTCTGCTTCTCTATTTCTCCATCTATCATGTTAAATTCTCTCATTATGTTAAGTATAGCTCTAACCCCCACCGTTGTTGAAGGCTCCGAAATCCATCTTCCATCTATCAGTTCAAATAGTAGAACCGGTATCCCTTTTCTTGAGGCTAAATTGTTTAATGTTGGAGGTTCCTCCTCCCTTATTCTCCTCTCGGAAACTATTGTCGTCACTCCACATGCTTTCGCCATTCTCCAAAGTTTATCTTTTGTCTTGGGGTTTCCAATGTTTATCCATTGATATATCAGGGAGTCCGGCCTCGTGTTGCAATGTATATTCACTATTAGGTCTGCTTTACTCCAGGCCTCACTCCACAATGCATATGCAAGTCTCTCAGTAGTGTTTCCATAGGGTCTGTCAGCTCTAACAGCTCCAACATCAAGGTTATCTATCCATGAAAGATATTGGTGATGCATGAATGCAAGCGGGTTTCCCACAGGTATCCCTATTATGGCTCCTCTTAAACTGTTGGGTTTCACTTTCTCTCTCATAACTTTACGTATAACCTCTATTCCCTGTATCTCTATTCCATGCTGAGTTGACATTAAAAGCAGTGTCGGCCCATCCTCAACGCCGTTCATCACCATTACAGGTATATCTATGCTGACATTGTTAATCAATTCTACACCTTTAATAAACCCCTTCTTAAACTCTCCTCTTCCAACTGTTATATTTCCAACTTTAATTTCATTCGGCATTTCCATCCAAATATATCTTAATATTTTTAAAGTTTAAATTTTATTTCCTTAAGATCTAAGCAATACTTTTATTTTTCTTCCAAGTATTTGGTAATTGTTATTTTAAATTACCGTTTTACATGTAGAGGTTATAAGTTTCCTTTCACCTATAATATTTCTTTATATCTATGAATAGATGGATGCTTCTCAGTTTGCTCATAATGCTCAACGTCATTTTCAGAAGGTTTAAGGGTGAAGTTTCATCCGAAATTGCTGTTAAAGGATGGGTTAAACTTCTAATTTTAGGTTTAATCGGTATAATTGTAAGTGGTGATCTACTGTCCAGTTCACTTGAA
>QMRB01000102.1 GCA_003649185.1 Thermoproteota archaeon
CACATGCTCCCTCAAAAAATTAACACCAACATCCATCAACTCAACAGCATCCAAAGCACTCCTACCCAACTCAGGACTACCACCAGCATGACTAGCCCTACCAAAAAAATGAAACTTAACGGAATTTATTGCGAGGCTGCTTTTCAAGGTGACTGCATTCATACTGCTTGGATGATGGCTTATAGCTGCATCTACATCGTCGAAGAGTCCAGCTCTAACCATGAATACTTTTCCACTGAAGTTTTCTTCAGCAGGGCATCCATAAAATCTAACAGTACCTTTTAAACCGTAGAGTTCCATAATCTTCTTCACTGCTAAAGCTGCAGCTAATCCGCTTACACCGTGAATGTTGTGGCCGCATCCATGGCCAGGTGCACCAGGCTTCAAAGGCTCCCTCCAAGGAACCCTCTTCTGAGATAAACCTGGCAAAGCATCATACTCACCCATTATGGCTATAACCGGCTTGCCGCTTCCATATTCAGCTATAAATGCTGTCGGCATATCTGCCACTCCCATCTCCACTTTGAAACCATGTTTTTCAAGTTCACTTGCCAACAGTTTAGACGACTTGTATTCTATGAGTCCAAGCTCAGCATATTCCCATATAAGATCGCATAATTCTATTATTCTCTCCCTAAATTTTTCAATGATCTCTTCGGCTGAATCCTTCATTTTCAACATGCTTCCACCAATGCTATTTGATTTATAAAGCCTTTTATGGGTTTTCATTTCGAAATTTTATGTTCAGATTTTAAGTATCATTGTAAATTTAATGGTGAAAGATTTGCAGATTACAGTTGAAAATACTTTATGGATTATAGCTGTACTCTCCGTTGCAGTTTTCGTCATTTACAGTATTATGGCTTGGGCTCCGAGATTTATGGAGGCTAAAGATTTCATAGTTTACGATGTAAACTGCTATTATGATGGAGGCAAAGTACATTTATTTGCAACTGTAAAGAATACCGGTAACATGCCTATAACGTTGATTAAAGTTGAATTGACTGGAGGTGGATCTGCAACGGTTAACATTAACTTGAAGGGTGGAGAGATTGGAGCTTTAAACGACATAGAAATACTTGGAGCTGGATTATCGGTTGGAAAGGTTGTGGGAGTGAAATTTACAGCAACCTTCCAAGATTCAACATGTAAGATGCGGCTGATACATGTGATGCTTCAAGAATGGTGATCGATCAGCTTTAACTATTTAAGCCTTCAACCTTCCATTTTATATGGAATTTGAAGATTCCATGCCCATTTAAAACTTTACTAGCAGTAACGTTTTCCCTTTTAAAATATTCTCGCATTACTTTTAGGTGTCCCCTTTATGGAGTTGACTGTTAGTAGAATTATCTGGCTTGTATTGGCTCTCAGCCTCATAATAGGTGTTGGAATGACGATATATAGTTGGGGTTTCAAAGCTGCTGTTAAAGCCGACTTTATGCAGACCATTATTGCCTATGATGATGGCAGAGTAGAAATAACATTGAAGAATGTTGGAACAGTTGACATTACAGATTTAACAGTTAAAATTACCGCTGCAGACGGTTCTAAACTGTCAAGTCCAGTTGAATTGGATGTTAAATTGGCTGATTATTCATCATTTATCAAGCTTAGTGCAGGTGGAGAAGTACAGTTAATATGTGAAGATTGGACTGTAAATGGATCAATATTGGCTGAAAATACATTAACCTTTGAGATTATCTGCAGCTTTGCTAATGGAGAAAAAATTTCACATGCATTGACAGTTCCAATACAGAGCATATAGAATACTGTTTGAACATGAAACTTTAACATCTTTATTTTTGCTTGCATATTTCTCATGCCAAACTATTTGAAATTTAACGGTAAAGTTATAGATGAATATTCATCTGACAATTATTCTAGAATTGAAATTTTAGATTTAGGATATGAATATGCATATCAAGTGGTTCCAGTTCAATTGAGTGAAGAAGAAAATTTAATGCTTGAAGACGTTATGGAGCGTTTAGCCTACAGAATTAAACCTGAAGATCTTCTAGATGGATGTAAACTTGAAAGAGCATTGGAGAAGTGGGGTTTAAACGGCAAGATAATCTATGCTGTTAAATGTGAGGTGGCCGGATATTCTTGGCTTGAACCGTTAATGGCGGATGAAAAATTAGAGGATATTCAATGTTTTAAGGCTGAAAGTCAAATTAAAGTTACTCATAGCGATTATGGTTTAATGCAAACCAATATTGTTCCATCAAGCGGCGAGGTTGATAGAATCGTTAAACTATTGGCTTATCGTGGAGGATCAGCTGTAAGCATATTCCGAGCTAAAGAGGATTCAGTTATACTTCCAACTGGTGATCGTGCAGCTTTAACTTTTCGTAGTGAAATATCGCCAACATCAAGCTTCACCATAAGAAAGTTTCCACGTGATCCATGGACTCCTACAAAGATGATCAATACAGGAATGATCACTTCAGATGCAATGGCATTTCTATGGCTATGTATAGATGCCAAGCTTCCTGTAATGATTTTTGGACCTATGGCGTCAGGTAAAACCAGTCTTGCTAACAGTTTAGCCATGCTTATTAGGCATGATTCAAGTATAGCTCTCTGCCAAGATGCACCTGAAATGAAGATACCTCATGAAAACATTTTAAATTTGTTTGAGAGGAGAAGTAGAACTGCAAGTTCAAGTGGCGAGGTAACTTTAGAAGATCTGTTAACTCATGCTTTGAGAAGATCGGTTGACTATGTAACTGTTAATGAAGTTAGGGGTAGAAGAGAGGTTTATACTTTTGCACAGGCAGTTGCATTAGGCCACGGCGGAATAACCAGTATTCATGCTGAAAGTGTTGAGGCTGTTTTCGCCCGATTGAAGGGTTATGGCGTTGAAGAATCATTGGCGGAGAATATTAGAATACTTGTTGAAACCGGCCTATTTATCGGTGAATTTAATGGTAAACGTGTCAGACTTAGACGTGTTAAGGGAATTTACTTTCAATTCAATCTTAAAAATTACCGGCCCAAATACAATGTTATATTTAAATATAATTCGGTTGAAGATCGCCTTGAATTTAACGAGAACAATAATTATGCATTAAAATTTATTGCAGATAAACTCTATTTGGATCATGCCTCGCTAAATGAAGATTTAAATTTTAGAAGCAAATTTCTAGACTATGCTGCTGAAGCTAAAATTTTCAGTGTAAATGAACTTTTCAATATGTTGAAGAAGTTTAGGAGAGATCCGATAAAAAC
>QMRB01000103.1 GCA_003649185.1 Thermoproteota archaeon
GGCACAATCGCCTGAGAGAACATAATCTGCTACAGAAAGCCTTCTAAAAAGAACTCTAACCCCCATATTTCTCAAATATAAGTGGACGCTGCTATTTTTCTCCCTTTCATCCACAACAATTCTGAATATTTGCATTGAAACACCATCAAACTTTTTAGCAGAACTCTCTAATAGCCTTTAACGGTGAAAGCATGAAGAACAAAGAGGAAATCATGTTCTGGCAGGGAAATGTTGCATGTGCCGAAGCCGCTGTGAAAGCTGGCTGCAGATTCTTTGCAGGATATCCAATAACACCTGCATCTGAAATTGCTGAAAGAATGGCTCAGATCCTACCGGAAGTCCATGGAATCTTCATGCAGATGGAAGATGAGATAGCAGCTATAAATGCAATTATAGGGGCAAGTTGGGCGGGTGCAAAATCCATGACAGCTACAAGCGGACCTGGATTCAGTTTAATGCAGGAGGGAATAGGCTACGCATTTATGACTGAGACGCCATGTGTAATAGTAGTTGTGCAGAGACTTGGACCTGCAACCGGTCAGGCAAGCAAGGGAGGACAAGGAAACTTTATGCAGGCTAGGTGGGGAACTCATGGAGATTATTCAGCTATAGTGTTATCTCCAAACTCTGCGCAGGAGATGTTCGACCTAACTGTAGAAGCATTTAATCTTTCAGAAAAATATAGGACGCCTGTAATACTTTTAGCCGATGAACTTTCAGCACATATAGTTGAACCTGTAAAGATACCTGAAAGAATCGTTGTGGTGGATAGAAGAAAGGCTAGAGACCATTCGGAACCATTCTTCGGATCTTCAGATCCTAAAGGAATACCGCCGATGCCTGAAGTGGGTGAGGGATTAAATATACTTGTAACGGGCTCCACACATGATGAATGGGGATATAGATATACGTCGGATCCAGATGTGCATAGAAAACTGGTTACAAGAATATATTGGAAGATAGAGGGAAATGTGAGGGATATAGCGGATTACGAGGCAGATATTGATGAGAAAGCTAAGGTGGGAATAGTGTCATATGGATGTTCCTCGCGAACGGTCTACGAAGCCATAGATAGACTGAGAGGAAGAGGGATAAGAGTTTCACATTTAAGGTTTAGAACTCTCTGGCCATTTCCAGACTGGATAGTGGAGGAATTGGCGGAGAAAGTTAATGTCATATTGGTTCCCGAACTTTCTCTAGGACAATTCTGTAGAGAGGTGGAGAGAGCAGCCCATGGAAAGGCAAGAATAATATCGATAACGAAGATAGGGGGAGGAGAAATGATTACGCCGAAAGAGATAATTGAAGTAGTGGAGAGGATTTAAAATGAAGCATTTCGCAGTTAAATATTTAAGGGAAGAAAAGCTGCCTACACCTTTCTGTCCCGGATGTGGAAATGGAATATTGATGAATGCCTTCTTTAAGGCTGTAGAGGAGTTGGGATATAGGGATTTAAGAGACTTTGTTTTCTGTAGTGGAATAGGATGTGCAGCTTGGATTCCATCACCACATTTCATGGCCGACAGCATACATACATTACATGGAAGAGCAATACCAGTAGCTACGGGAATAAAACTTATGAAACCGCATCTTAAAGTTGTGGTTATAGGGGGAGATGGAGATCTAGCTGGAATCGGATTAAGCCATCTCATTCATGCTGCAAGGAGAAATATAGGATTAACAGTTATCATGGTTAACAATATGATATATGGCATGACAGGTGGACAGGTGGCTCCTACAACTCCAAGAGGAATTAAAACAACCACGACGCCTAAAGGAAATCTGGAAGATCCTATAGATGTTGCCAGAATATTGGTGGAGGCTGGAGCTCCATATGTGGCTAAATGGACCACATATCATGTAATTTCACTTAAAAATAGCATTAAAAAGGCTCTTAGAAAAAAAGGTTTCACATATATTGAAGTTGTAAGTCAATGTCCAACCTCATATGGAAGGAATGCTGGATTTAAGAATCCGTCGGAAATGTTGAAATGGTTTAAGGAAAATTCGATAACATATGAGAAGGCGAAGAAAATGGGTAGGGATATTTGGAAAAAGAAGATAGTTGTGGGAGAATATGTCGATATTTACAGAAAAGAATTGACGGAAAGAATTCGCATGGAGGATTTAGACTATGAGAATTGAAATAAGAATATGTGGACTTGGCGGCCAAGGAATAATACTTGCAGGTGAAATACTTGGACTTGCAGCAGTACTTGATGGGAAATATGCAGTGCAGATGAGAAGCTATGGATCTGAAGCTAGAGGAAGCACATGTAAAAGCGACGTGATAATTTCAGATAAAATTATAAGATACCCGATAATAGAGAATTGCGATATACTGGTATCGATGAGTCAACCCTCATTAAACAAGTATATAGACTCATTAAAGCCAAGCGGAATCTTAATTATAGATGAAGATTTAGTGAAGAATATTCCGAGGAAGAGAATAGAGAAGATATATGGATTGAAGGCAACTAGAATAGCTGAAGAAAAATATAGAAGGATAATGGCGAACATGATAATGCTAGGATATATGACAGGAAAAACAGGTATAGTTTCCATAGAAAAACTTAGAGAAGCAATAAAGAGGAGAAGGGTGAAGATGGCGGAAATAAACATTAAAGCTTTAGAGGAAGGGGTGAAACTGTCCAAATTGAAAGTATGAATTGAGAATATCATCTAAATGGAGATAATACTTCAACCATAAAGAGAAGAGGAGAAGTGAAATTGTCAGAAAGATAAATAGGTAATCATTCTTTTTAAATGAGAATTCAACTATACTGCTTCTCTTGGGAGAAGCTCCAAAAGCTCTGGACTCCATGGCCTCCGCCACTTTTATACTTCTTCTAACTGCCCCAACGATCAGAGGCACTAATATGGGAATATAATTTTTCAATCTAACGATGAAGCTGCCCTTCTCAATCTCCAACCCTCTAGATCTCTGAGCATCTATGATCAATTGAGCCTCTCTCGCCAATGTGGGAACAAATCTGAGAGCCATGGTGAAGGTTAAAGCAAAATCATATGGAACTTTCAGCTTAATAAGTGCTTCAGCAAAATCCTCTGGATAAGTGGTTAAAAAGAATATTGAGAAGCAGGATATTATCAGGATTAAACGGAGGCTAAGAGATAATGCATAGATGAAATCTAAGGTTAGAAAATTAATTA
>QMRB01000104.1 GCA_003649185.1 Thermoproteota archaeon
CATTTAGAATTGGAGTAAGCAGAGATCTTCCAACACCGTTAAGATTCTACATTAAAGACGACCCATACGTTTCCAGGAGGAGAAGAAATGTATAAGGTGACTCAATATTTGAAAACAATATTCTTTACAGTGCCAATCATTTTAAACGCATATATAACAGATTGGAACCATCAATTCATCATAGGATTCCTATTGATGAGCCTGATAAACTGGTATTGGTGGCATGGAGGATTAGCAGATTCAAAGTATGATCATAAATTGGAGTTCATAGAACATTATCATTGGACGTTAACCATGAATATTTCAATTCTAATCCTGAAAATTCTAAACATGAATTTTCAACCCGCAATTTATGGTGCTTCACTGATTCTATGGCTCGACGAATGCTTCTATCAGCAGCATCCATTCTCCATTGGAAGCATCCATGAATCGAAAAGTGACATTATAGGTTTATCTTTGACAATTTTATGGTTCATGCTGGCAGCATATACGCTACTAAATAAAATATAAATAAATTATCATGGAATGATGCATATAGACATATGGAGTTCAACGCCAAACGGATATTTAGACTATGCAACTCTCTGACAATTCCATAACTATATGTATCGACGGAGGAGAAATGTAAAATTAAATTCTAAAACAACTCAATATAAACTTGGAAAAACGAAGTTTACAGGAGAGGGGAATAGAGTATCAGACGTTATAAGGAGATTGATAATCCAAATGGAACAAATGATAATGATAGTTAAAAGTGGAATTAAATTAAAGCCATATTAAAATAAAGAGTTTAATGCATCTAGTTAGATGTGATAGTCACCCAATATTTGTATATGTTTTCCATGTTTAGATATGATATTTCAGATATAAACTGTCTAAAAATGAATTTTCTCCAAAAATTCAATGCTTAAAAGGGCGTTGCTCGAACCCTATAAAGGGAGTTGAAGGAAAGGAATATTATTGCACGGTCAGGTAATTAATGTTAAATTATATATATTGGTGTTCTGTAAAATGATATTGAATGTTGAGGGGATTTATAAATGGAATATAAGCCGAAGAAAATGTGTATTGAAGATCCATACATTAGAAATGCATTGTGGTTTTTAGCATTCAAGGAAAAACAGAAACATAAAACTAAGAATAAATGCTCGAGAAAACCCTTTATTAAAATTTAAAATAAAAATTTATAAATTTTCATTAAAAGTTCCTAGATCAAAAATAACTATTATAGGAGAATAGGCATATATAATTAAAGAATATCTCCAAGTCTGTAGATATATTACTTAACTAGATTGATGGAGACTGCTTCTCCACCGCAAAGTTTCACTATGTTTTCTGCAGCTGATTCTGCAGCCCTCAAAATATCCATGTAAGCTATATATGGAATTCCACATGAAATTATAATTATATTTTTAGTTTTCCCTGTAATTCTCGTATAGTATGAGTCTCTATGCGGATATAATCCCACTATTCTCGTATTGTCAGCTAAAACCAGTTGTCTTTGAATTTCATGTTCAACATTTTCACCTATCCCTCTAAACTTTTCACCGTTCCTAGACCATCTTAAAATTATTGGAGGAATTATTCTGTCGAAATCATAGGCGGCAAGAGGAATCATATTTGAAGCTGAAGCTAAATTTATTGCATCTACAGCGCAATTTATCCTTGGAAACCTCTTCCCCTGGAGAATTCGCCTAATCAGAGCTTCAGCTGCAGGCCTCTGCTTTGTAGGATCTATTCCAAGCCTCCAGTAAAAGCTTCTATAAGCCTTAATTTTCGGATGATCTTTCAATCCTTCCAAGGTTAATTCAGCTTTCAGAGATGAACAAATCCTTTCTACATGCACATCTAATTTGGATGAAAACTCTCCGACATGAACATTTCGAATTATTGAGACTCCCAGGGATATTCCGCTGAAAGATCTCTTAACTTCAGGATCAATCTCAACGTAAACCATGAATACACCTAGTAAATTTAGGGAAAAATTACATAAAACGATTTACATTAATATTAACTGAATTTTCAAATCATATATTTTTAAATGTTAAGATAATATAAGTTTAAACGGTGTATTCCATGGATAATATAGCTAAAATTCTTAGCGAAAAATTTTCGATCCAAGAATTGGTGAACTTCGTTTCTGAACTGAGCAGATTCCATAGAATTCAAGGCTCAGAGGAAATTGAGAAGGCTGGAGATTACATTAAGAGAACTGTTAGCAGTGAAGATGTATTGGAAGTCGAATTGAAAAAATACAGTTACAGTAAAGGTTACGGCTCCACTGAACCTGTAGTGGGCTGGTGGGTTAAAGATGGAGAGCTGAGACTTATAAAACCTAAGGAGCAGCTTCTCCACAGTTTTAGAGATTCGAGAACATTGGTGGCTGGACACAGTCCCGGAGGAGAAGTTGAAGGTGAAGTGATACATGTTGGAAATGGAGAGTATTCGACAAATTATGAGAAGGTGAATATTGAGGGAAGAATAGTTTTAGCCTATGGTAGAGGTTCAACCGTATATAGAATTGCCGCTTCAAAAGGTGCAGCGGCAGTATTAATTTATAGGAAGAGTGGAGTGGAGAACAGTGTTCCATATATGGGGTTGTTTCTAACCCCCGATGAAGCTGAAAAATATAGAATTCCATGCCTTATAATATCTAGGAGAACTGCTGAGAAGCTTATAGGCCTCATTGAACGTGGAAAGAAAACTACAGTTAAAGTTAAGGTTGAAGCTGGATTCAGAAATGAAGCATGGATACCCGTAGTAATTGCAAGTATAGGTGAAGGGGAAGGTGAAATACATTTAACTGCACATTACTGCCATCCAGGTGGAACAGTCAACGATAATGTTAGCGGTTCAGCTGCACTGATAGAGCTTGCATTGGCCTTTGCAAGGGCTGTTAAAAGCGGAGAATTGGAGAAGCCTAATAGACATGTTATAAAATTTATATGGATTCCTGAACATTATGGATCTCTAGCCTACATGTTAAATGAAAAATTGAAAGTAATATTCAATGTAAACTTGGATATGATAGGTGAAAAGCAATGTTTAACGGGTTCAACTTTGAACTTCATCCGTCCACCTCCAAGAATATATCATCCATATGAAGCCATATTATACTTTAAGTTGA
>QMRB01000105.1 GCA_003649185.1 Thermoproteota archaeon
CAGTGAATAGTTGCACTCGGCTTTTAAGATGTCTGAATCCTATAAAGGAAATTGAAAGATATTATTGTAACGAATACTACGAAGTCTTTAGGATCAATGAATCCTATAAAGGAAATTGAAAGATTCCTACAGCTGTATTTGAACCGACAAGTTATGCAGTATCGAATCCTATAAAGGAAATTGAAAGTTTACTTGGTCTATATACGCTTATACTTATTGTAGGTCTAGAATCCTATAAAGGAAATTGAAAGGGGCCGGTAAAGCTACAAATTATGTTTTGTATGAGGAAGGGAATCCTATAAAGGAAATTGAAAGCAGTCGCAGCCACTGTCAAATGCCTGCTCGATTATATCGAATCCTATAAAGGAAATTGAAAGAGAGTATATTCATCGAGGTTTAAACTGTCCGAATGAGGCACCGAATCCTATAAAGGAAATTGAAAGACTGTTGGAGGCAAGGTGTGGTCGAATTCTCCGAATACACCGGCGGAATCCTATAAAGGAAATTGAAAGTCCATTAGTTTTATGTGGTTTCCAGATAGTTGATGACGAATCCTATAAAGGAAATTGAAAGTCAATAACATTCCATTCATAAGCCCATCGGAGATCAATTTGAATCCTATAAAGGAAATTGAAAGTAGGCTTACTTCATACCAGGCTTTTGGTGCTATGCCTCTTTGAATCCTATAAAGGAAATTGAAAGCCTTCATAAAATAATCGAGTTTGGGTTGAAATAATTCACGAATCCTATAAAGGAAATTGAAAGGCTTTATAGCCAGTATTTTAGGGCGTATTCTAGGAGATCCAGAATCCTATAAAGGAAATTGAAAGGTTATACTTAAACATGAAAGCGATAAAATAAGAGAGTATGAATCCTATAAAGGAAATTGAAAGTGTTTAGGCTATCTAATGTTAGATTGCATAGTTGGTCGGAGAATCCTATAAAGGAAATTGAAAGAGCGAGGGAGTAGTTATTTTTGCTTCGCCCAGATAGCTTCCGGAATCCTATAAAGGAAATTGAAAGGGAATTACAGGCATATCCCCATACCGTATTTGGATTTGAAGGAATCCTATAAAGGAAATTGAAAGATGAATATACTCTTGAAGCTTGGATTTACATTTCCAGTTTACGAATCCTATAAAGGAAATTGAAAGGCCTTATACGTTTAATTGCCTCTAAAAGGCAGTTGCATACTGAATCCTATAAAGGAAATTGAAAGTACCAATACTACTGTTAATCATACTTATACCATTATTCAAGAATCCTATAAAGGAAATTGAAAGTTAATTCATTTATAATTTCATCATAACTTAACTTACATCGTTGAATCCTATAAAGGAAATTGAAAGTTAATACATGACTGCAAGCCTGGAAAATGGCTTAAATCAGCCGAATCCTATAAAGGAAATTGAAAGTTTACATAGTTTGATGCACAGATAACTGTGTTCATGTTCGAATCCTATAAAGGAAATTGAAAGCCATATATACTGAGTTTGGCACTCCAATTACGTTCAGGAATCCTATAAAGGAAATTGAAAGGTTATTACTAGAGAGTCAGGAGTTAAACATGCATTGCGGAATGAATCCTATAAAGGAAATTGAAAGAGAATGTATAGAGTTGCAAGTGGAAAAGCATCATCAACAGGAATCCTATAAAGGAAATTGAAAGTTTATCTCATCTATTGTTTTACCATACATTAGTTCAGCTGAATCCTATAAAGGAAATTGAAAGACTATTTTTATTGGAGATGATAAAATGGTCACTATAAGAATCCTATAAAGGAAATTGAAAGAATGGAGAATACGAACCTTCATTAAATCACCTCAATAAAGAATCCTATAAAGGAAATTGAAAGACGGTAACACTTCGTATGTTAATCCTAATGGTAATAGCATGAATCCTATAAAGGAAATTGAAAGGAGATGAAGCCATACAGGTTCTAAGCACAAAACTAGAGAATCCTATAAAGGAAATTGAAAGTCAAATCCAACAAAAATTTCTCACGATTCCTACTAATACCGAATCCTATAAAGGAAATTGAAAGAAAATGAGTATCAGAGGTGATTTAAATATGCCTAAATGGATAGAATCCTATAAAGGAAATTGAAAGTTAAACCATAAAGTCCTTCAGGAGCCCAATCCCAACTCATATAGAATCCTATAAAGGAAATTGAAAGTAGGCAAAAAGTACTACCCCTCCATTATTTTATGAAGCAGAATCCTATAAAGGAAATTGAAAGACTTTTCAAGACACTCCTTGCATATTGGGATCTCAACAGAATCCTATAAAGGAAATTGAAAGTTGTCTAGTGAACTGCTTCCATATTTGCATGAGTGAAGAATCCTATAAAGGAAATTGAAAGCCATTCAACTCAACGTTACACCATACCTGCTGCCATACTGGGAATCCTATAAAGGAAATTGAAAGCATATCAATGCACCAACATATGATACTGCATAACTTGTCGGTGAATCCTATAAAGGAAATTGAAAGATTTCAATTACAAAGTAAATGTCAGATTGATTAGTGGTAAGAATCCTATAAAGGAAATTGAAAGACCCTAATAATTCTTCCACTAGAATCCGCATTAATCGTCATGAATCCTATAAAGGAAATTGAAAGACATAATCAATGGCAAGTTACTAGCAAGTGCATGAATACGAATCCTATAAAGGAAATTGAAAGTGGAAATATTTATTCTTGGAAGAAGAATAGTACTATAGCCAGAATCCTATAAAGGAAATTGAAAGTTCTTCAACCTCCACCGCATATCTTGTTGTTAATATGTCGGAATCCTATAAAGGAAATTGAAAGAGAACATTTTGAGCTCTACTATAAGTTCCAGCATAAGTTAAAAGAATCCTATAAAGGAAATTGAAAGCGCCAATCCGTTTGCTATTAAATTGGAGCGTGAAAGTTACGAATCCTATAAAGGAAATTGAAAGAATATACATTTCGTACAATGATTATTTTTAATTTTGTTGGAATCCTATAAAGGAAATTGAAAGAAAGAGGAAATCCAAGCTTTTATGGATTATATGCGGGATGAATCCTATAAAGGAAATTGAA
>QMRB01000106.1 GCA_003649185.1 Thermoproteota archaeon
TACAATATTTCCAAATTTGTCAACAACAATTTTAGGGAATATCACTACGAATCCGGGTTTATGTGGTGAAGCTTTTTGAATGAAGAACTCTAGGTTGCCTTTTGTTCGTCGGCCTAAACGGTGCTCCTAGCAATGGCGAGTGACAGAAATTGCAGAACATTCTCTTAACGCTCACCCTACCGCAGCTAAGACATAGTATGTAAGCCATGAAAAATAAGAAATCAAGCTTAAGCAATAGAGTTAATCGATACACATTTTTCCATAAATTCCTAAGGAATTAATGTAATAGGTGATCCTATGCCCAAAAAGTTTCATGATATATTAGTTGAAAGGGTTAAGAAAGAGCTGGCAGAAGAAGGCTAGAGAATATGCTTTCCTCGTTCTTGGATTAGGGGCCCAGTCGAGATCGACATAGTAAGCTATTCTGAACCCCCATGTATGACTCATCCATTACTGAAAATTATAGAGATAAAAGATTCGATTACCGATTTTCAAAGAGCGCTTTATCAGATGTTTGTGGCTAGAGAATGCCTTCATAAAGGTATGTATGCTTTATTCTATGTTGCAATTTCTAAAAGGTTATACGAGGAACTTGTAAGACTTCAACATTTAGATAATTTTTCTTAAAATAATGAGTAGCCCATTAATCTGGAGTTTAACTGTTAAGTCGGGAGAGACACGAACGCGAAGTACAGAGAAGAGTTGGAGTTTAGGAATTGGAGTTGTAGTACTTAATGAGAAAGAAATAAGAATATGGAAGAAGCGAAAAATCCTAGCTGAAGCAGGTTTAATAAAAGGTTAATTAAATAAAATTCTGGATAGGATAATAATCAAGAGACTTTCTCACAGGATGACAGATGAAATTGGAGTCTATAGAGTTGAGAATAATAGTAGTAGAACTCGATATGAAAATAAAAAATATTTAAATTTTTTAATAAATTATATTAGATAGGTGATATGATGTTAAAAAGAAGATGCCTGATATTTTTTATACTGGCCACATTTACATTACTAGGCACTACAATTAATGTTGTAATTGCTCTAGAATGGACAAAGAATTCAGAGTTTAATAATAATGGAGAATACTGGGTTGCAAGGACTTGGAAGTGGGCCATTTTTTGGAATGAATGTCAATCTCTCTCTGGAGGAACTAATGATTTCGCAAAGTTTATTCTAGATAATAATGACTGGGTAACATATTTGCAAGCTGATTTAGATGATCCATGGTGGGTTGTTTGTGCTGGTGTTACTCAAGGTTGGGTTTGGGGTGATGAAAATAAACCAGATGGAATATATCAACTCTCTCCTTTGTCAATAACGACAGATCTATCAAGCTTAAAGTTGTATACTTATGTAAGCTATGCAGAATATTATACTGGTAGCTGGGAGTATGGTATACTATCAGATGTATGGTTTAAAGCATTTGATGTGGTCAGAAATTGGGGAGATGGGCAATATGAATATTATCCAGAATCAGTCTTTGGCATTGATTTCTACTATAGAATCGGTGGTTCAGTTTATTATCCTTCAGACCAATCCTTCAATGATAGATTGCCTGACTGCTTTATCTACATTAAGTATAATCTTGGGATTGGTCCACGTACATGTGACATACTTTCCACAATAATAGAAGCGTCACAAAGGGGTACAGAGACCTCGCCTCAATACTTATTCTCTCCATGGAAATTAATTCTATATCAAGTAGAGAATGTTGTAGAAGAAAATATGGGGTTTTGTGCTGCTAAATTCAAGTATCTAAAGGTAGTATATGAATATTCATCTCAAAGTTCTTCTAGTACTAGTGATCCGCCTAAACTGTATATTTTAGGAAATGATGGTTGGATTTATGATGGTCCGATATTAATCAACTATAACAAAGACATTGTTGATGTTCATGTAATTAAAGGAAACTTAAAAGAATATAATGGAACCTATAAAATTAGATTAGTTACTTCAAACAAAGCAACTTATATTGACAGAATAATACTATTAGGGATAAATCAAACAACTAACAAGGGATTTGAAATACCAATCGCCAAGGCGATAATCATAGGGAGTGGAGAAGTAACAGAAATCCTAAAACAGAAAGATAAATCCTATTTGGAACTAAAACCAGGAGAATCCATAATAATAAGCTTCAAAATTGAAAAAATGCATGTTGAACAGTACAAGTATATCCTAATAGTCATAGGAAAGCAAATATAATCTTTTTAATTAATACTTTATTTATATAAGTCCTATTTGGGGTGGAAATTAATTGTCTGCTGAGAAATCTAGTATTCCTGGTTTTGTGATGTTTATTTTTATTTGGATGATGGTCTGTATACTTGTTAATATTGGGGCTTTGGGCCCCTTTGCGATCATGGCACTAATTCCTAGTATAATTCCGTTTTTCTTGGCTTTTCGTGTTTTAATGGGAGATTATAGATGCCTATGGACTGCCTATGTTTTGACTGTTGTAGCCTCTCTTTTGGCTATAATTTCTATTGTATACTATGTACATTTATATGTTTATTATCCCAGACTAGATTCCATGATAGCTAGCCTTGCATTACTAGCATCACTAGGAGTATTTATACCAACTCTCTTTATATCAGCAATTGGAGAAGTCTATGCTTATAAATACGGTTTAACACTACCAATCACAATTGCAATTATAATCACAAACATAATCATATACCTAGTAATCAGGAAATTACTAGGAAACAAGGAAGTTAAAGAATACTTCAAAATAAGCTTAGAGAGCTAAAGTTCCTATATCTGACATTCTTTGAAGGCTTAGAAATGTCTATTAACTTGGGGGTTTTAATTTTGGAATTCTATTATTGAATTTCGCATTTGATATTTATATTTGATGTTCATGATATCCAGAAAGCAAGAAAAGCATGAGAATTCACCATCAATTTCATGGTGATTTGATGGTGTTGGCGGGCCCGCGGGGATTTGAACCCCGGACCTTCGGCTCCGGAGGCCAACGCTCTATCCAACTGAGCTACGGGCCCATCTTTATATATTTATTATA
>QMRB01000107.1 GCA_003649185.1 Thermoproteota archaeon
GAGTTTGACGCATAAGCTCCAGGTAATCGCTTCGTCCCGTAATGTCCCTACTAACAACTCCATAATAAAATACTGCCCACGCAAATTCATTCCAAGTCGGACTTAACACACTTATATCTTCCCCAATCCCTACTATCACCCATACTAAGCTAATAGAGATTTACGCATATGCTCTAAATTAACTTTAGCATGCAGCTGGTAGAAAGAATTCTTGCTTGTCGGAAAATTGGTTTTTGAAGCAACGAAAAAATCACACCCTATGTACATTAAGTTTTGAAGGCGTTAATGTTAAGAACACATTATTAGATACGGCTTAGTTTTCGCAATTCATCTAGTGCGGCATTTAGCTCTTTGATACTGGATATCGTTCTCTCAAAAAAGGCGTGGTCCATAATAGAATCCGATGGTATAACGAAAACTCTCTTCGGAGCTTCAGCTGCAAATGGAACTTTTGGCTTTGAAATCACACTCAACAAGAAGGGCAAATACTCTTTTATGGTGAGTTTCCAAGGAAATGAAAAAATGTATGAGGATTCTAATAAGAAACAACAATTTCAATAGTATCCTAATGCAGAACATGAAGCAATCTAGAGATAAAACTCGAAAAACATTCATAATGCATATGCTCTAATTTTTCAGTATGGTCTGAATACTAAAAATGATTGGATTTGAAGTGAGTAAGATATGGTGTTTAGTGTGTGCGGTTGGAAGATGTTTCTAAAAGGAACATTCGGTCTTATCCTTTTAATTGTTCTTCTTACAGCTTTAATGCCAATTGCGTTAGCACATGATCTCCCAAGTTGGGACTTATCGGACTATATTAGACCTTATGAACAAGAAGTATTGAAGTTAGTTGAATCTATTGGATTGAAACCGTTACTCTCACATCCTCTTGAAAATGCGAGAATTGCTTACTATTGGATTTCGGAAAACATTAGGTACATGTATGATAAGCAGAGATGGGGTAGCGATGAGTATTGGCAGCTACCAAGCACAACCATAAATCTTGGTACCGGGGATTGTGAGGATCAAGCAATACTTTTAGCTTCACTATTAAGGGCTTTAAAATTGCCAAGAGAAAACGTGCGTATCGTTATTGGCCCAACGTCTCATGGAAATTATCATGCTTGGATTGAAATCAAGTTGCCGCTGCCAATTTATGGGCTTGAAGCCGCAGCTGCACGTGCCCTAGAATTACTAAGAAACAAAAAAGTTGCAGTTTCTATTGGAGAGGTCTCATTTAACCAAAGCATAACCGGCGATATGATAGCTGATTTAAAAGCGAAAGGCTTAAGCCAGAGAAATGGCTGGATACCATTAGATACTACAGTCAAAATTTTTGGATTACCGGTGCCATTTTCGTGGTGGTTAACCTATGGTTATAACGTCTATGACTTTCTCGGCTGTAAGGTGAGCCCGCAACAAACATTTCAAGATAGGGCTCGAATTTGGAGTGTGGATAGGATAGTTAAAAGTGGTGAAAGTATAAGCTTTGATATTCCATGTGTAAATGGAGATAAAATTTTAGGCGTGATCAAAGCCAAAAATACTTTAAAAGAGCAGGTATTGAATATTCAGGCTATAAGCGGTTGGTACAATGTCCGTTTTGGACCCTGTTATATAGGAGCTGGAGAAACATTACGGTTTGAGTGGGAAGCAGATCGGCCCGTAAGTATTTATATACTGAATCAAGCGGATAGGAGTAACTGGTTTGGAATTGGAGCGCCATCCAGCTATCGCTGTAAGAAAACGGCACAAGCGGGTTTCCTCGAATATACAACAAAACATGCTGATAACTTCTACGTGGTTGTTTGCCACTGGCAATCTTTCGTTATTTACAAATATACAATAAAGCGTTTATGGCAAGAAACCGCATGCAATATTAAAGTTTTAGTTAGTAATCCTCAAGGTAGATCAATGACTACTGTTTCTATAACTCAAAGAGAAGTGGAGAAGCATTTTAACTTTACTGCTGAAGAAAGTGGAGTATATAAGGTTGTTTTGAAAAACATTGGAGAATCAACGCCCATTTACATGCATATAGAAGAATATTCAACGCCACTTAGCTTAGAGCTTGCTGGAATTAGCGAAGACCTAGTGATTGCCGAACAAGAATACATCAACAGAATTGCTGAAGTTATAGGAAACAACGCTGAAGGAAGTGATACCTTAATATGGCCACCACTATTGAACATAACACTTGCCTTAATTCCGGTAGTTGTCCTATTCGCAGTTGTATTCGTCTTATTAAAATATAAGAAAAAATCATATGCGGGTTGAAAGGAGAACGGTAAAGCAAGCTCAAAAGATGGACCAAATGTCTGTAAACTAAGAATAAGAGGACTATTCTCAGCTCACTTTGAGGAAGCAAAGAAGATTAAGGTTTGCTAAGCAGAAGGGAGAAAATCGAGCTTGTGACTAGCAGACAGAAGATAAGCGGAAAGCAGAGAGGTATAAGAATAATCATAATGAACTGTGCAAAAGCCTGATTAATGAAAAAAGTATATAGAAAAGTTAAGGTGAGTGAATGCTTAGTATTAGAGAAGTGAGTAACAACGAACAGATTTGTTTTCAGATTTCAAACTTAATAACTGTTTGTCCATTCACTAATAAAGAAGACGTATCGGAGATTAGGATAATATATAAACCGGGCAAATATAAAATAAGTGAACCCGAGCTTGAAGATTTTATTAAGAAGAAGATTAAACGCGAAAAAATTGCCATGGAAATGATTCCGGTGAAAATTTTGGAGTTTTTCATCGAACATACGGTCATGGAGAAGCCGGCTTCGAGAATAGCCTCGCCAGAGCTCATAGAAATCAACACAACTTCTAAAGGTAAAAGAAAAACATTCACAATTTCCACAAAACTAAAATTTGAGAAAGAGGTAAGTTGAATCCATCATAACCCTATTTCTTTGAATCCCTTCCCTAAATAAGTTGGCCGATATACTCGGTAAAATCTTATATAGTGATCAGTCGAAGGCCTGAAAGGGGATGCACTATATTCTTTCC
>QMRB01000108.1 GCA_003649185.1 Thermoproteota archaeon
CTAGCCTTCTCAATTAAAGACCTCAGAGAAATATATGATAAAGCAGGTTTAACCGTGCTTTAAACAGCACTTCTCATAATGCTCAATAAGCCTTTGAATTACATCACTAATCGACTTAGCGCGCTTAAACCGCCTCTTAAATTGAGTAAGCTTCATATAAGTTGACTTCCTAATTTTCACACTAACTCCATCACGCATAGGCATCCATCACATCCCCACTTTTTAACTTAAGAATCCAGATCTCAATGTGCAAGTACCACCCCTCGTGATGATCTCAACAATTGACATCCATCCAACTCTAAAACTCCCCTAAACCCAAAAGCTTACGCATAACCATCAACCCCTCCTTTAAGATAATAGGGAACAAAGCGGATCTCACCATCAGTTGTTAACGTCTCAACAATCTTGTTCCCACGAATCAACTCAGCTAAAAATTCCATTGGAATGTTGTTTTCATTCATATGTTCTAGTAGGGTTTTTTGTGTTGGTAGATTGTGTTTAATGTATTCGAGTAGAGTTCTCTTTTTCTCAGTTTTCTCAATTTCTCCATGTTTATAGAGACTATTTTTCTGTGTTTGTCTTTCCATTTTGGAAAGTTTTTCTGAAACTTTGTCTCTGTGAATGTTGAGAAATTGAGAAATTTGAGAACGGGAGAAGTCTTTTAGGGTTTGTGTTAGCTTGCCTAGCGGCTGTATGTGATTGCATGGTTCAAGTGTTATTATATCTGCGATTATTATTCCGTTTTTGCGTTTGAGTTCAAATCCAAAGTATTCTCTTAGCTTGTTATTTAGTGTTTCAATGTTTTTTCTCCGTTTCAGTCGGTCTATGCATTTTGAGAAGTGAGAGTAGTTTTCATTTGATGGTTGATAAGGAATGTTCATTAATGGTATTTCAGTTGGCTGGTCTAACTCCTTTTTCATTAATTCTATTGCTGAAACTATTTCTTTCATGTAGTCTGGAAGGTTTTCGAAGTACAATCGGATTAATTGTTGTTTTTCAAGTTCATAGCTTTTAGCAATGTTTGATATTGATTTAATGTTTAGCTCTATTATTTTATGTAAATGTATTTCTGCTTCTTCTAGTAACTCGTCTATTGAGTATTTTTCCAATGCTATTTTATCTAGGTTTTCTACTATTGCTATGTTTAATGCAGCTGCTTTTACTCTGTGTTGTCCTCCCTCTGCATGTTCTATTAGAAATGTTCTTATGTTTTCATCTTTTATTTCACTTACTATTTGCCTTACATTTTCAGCGTAGTTGGGTATTTCCTTATTTAGCCATGTGAAAACTTTTTTGTCATTGAATATTCTTTGTAGTTGTTTGGCTGCTGCTTCTTCGACTGCTCTAAAGAGTGCTATGGCTTTCTTCCAGTTTTCAAAGTCTTCATCTTTCTTTTCTATTCTCTTAAAATCTGTCCCGTAAACGATTAAGCCGAAGCGTCTTCCAATTGCTGGATTATAGCTTATGTGAGCCATTAATCTACTGAAACTTTTAGCAGGGTCTGTTTCATATCCAATTGGGTTACCTAGTATGTGGAAGCTACTTTTACTTTCAACTTTAAATTTAGCTGCTCCACTACTAACTAATGCTGAGCCAAACTCCATTATGTTAAAAAGGTATCTCATTATTTGTGGTGCTGATTGGCTTTCGATTTGGTCTATTCCAATTGGCTTTTCCATTCCCTCAATTATTCCAGGATAAATTTCATCAGGGCTTTTAGCATATCCTAAGAAGCTTTTAGCTGTAGCTTTGTCGATTAATAATCCTACTTTCCTGTAGAAATCAGATTTACCTGTTCCTCCATTTGTGAATTGAAGGCTGTTTGGATTATATTTTGGCTTTACTCCACGCAGTATAGTGGCTTTACGGATAAGCTTAAATCTAGGGTCTAAAGTGCATTTCCATTCAACTAATTCATCGATAAAGGTTTTCCAATCAATTTCATTTAGAATGGCTTTACTTTTTAATTTAGGTATAGGTCTGTAGAGTATGTAGCTTCCAGCTAGGCATTGAGCTAAATCTTCCTTTAAATCCTCCTCGGTATAGCCATACTTTAAAAGTAAACGTTTAATTTTCTTTTTAACATGATAAGGGACTTCCTCCAACCATTCTTCAATAGTTTCAGGGTCATCTTCAATTGTTAAAGCCAAATTAAGATTAGCTGGATTAACAATTCCATCAGTATCAAGAATGAGGATAGGACGAGAATAACGCTTCTCTATAGCTTTAAATAAAGTCCAAAGTCTTTCTTTTCCAAGGAACTCTCCACTCTCACTAAGTTTAGGTCTATCGTGAACATGCATGACAGAGATATGAAAAAACTCAATTGACTTCGCTAAATACCGCTCAAAATCCATTACTCAACCTCCCTTAGACTTCTTATTAACCCACTCCACACATCTTCGAATTTCATCAAGATGACGGGCTTCAAAGTTATGTGGGATCCAGAGAATTAGTTTCTCAACTTTTGATGATCCTGGTATGAAGCGGTATTTCCATTTGAAGCCATTTTATTTTCGCGTCTTCAATATTAATTGGAGGATTAAAGATTAATTCGACTACTTCAACTTCAAGTTTATGAAGAGCCTTCTCTAAAGCCTGAAGCCTATTATTTAATAATGTAATGATTTGCTTTAACTCAAAAATTTGTGATTCAAGTTTAATTCTTTCAAGTTCATTATTGTAACTTGACATATTTCCTCACCTCTTTGTGAAAGTTGCATTTTGAGTTTGCAGTTTATTCATCCTCCTCAAGCTTAACCCAAACACGTAATTTGCGGCCCTGAAGCTTACGCCATAAATCCTTCTGGTCGGATGGAAGGTAGATGATGTATCGGCTGCCCTGCCTAATCACGCTTCTTCTTCCAAGGTAGATGAAGCCAAACTTCATCAATTGAACTTCAATTGGATAACCCTCTTGAACCATTCATCATCACCTTCTCGGCGTTTAAGTCTTCAATTGGCTTAATCACCAAGCTAGCATTC
>QMRB01000109.1 GCA_003649185.1 Thermoproteota archaeon
CCTTTAGCTTACAAGAATATGATAAAGTCAAGATTGACATTAAACCTGGAGAAGGAACTGCCCTAACCATTATTTTAAATGTTCCAGGAGGACTGCCCCAGAACGATTATGTTGACCTTGGATGATTCCCTGATTTCTTATTTTATAACTTGGTTTTCATGGTATTTTCGCTAGAGGTCATGTCTTTCCGTTAAATATTTTCAAGGTTAATAATTTGATATATTGATTTTTTTATAAATCAATGAAACGGTCCATATCCCCCGTACAAACAATCATTATTTTTGTTCATAATTCACTTATAGTATAAATTTATTAACTAATATTAGAACTGAGGTGAGAAAATGAAAAAACGCTCTAAACTGGAAATCTATCTCGATCTCCTAAAAGCTGTTTCTAAGCATAGTAGATTAACCCGCATTGGAAATCAAGCAAATCTTTCTTGGAAAGACACTGTTAAGCACTTAAGTTTCTTAGAAGAAAGAGGATTCGTAAAAGCTATAGAAAGAAATAATCAGAGGGAATATGTATTAACGCAGAGAGGATCAGAGGTGTTAGTGATATTAGAAAAAATAGCCAAGGCTCTATCTCGAAGAAGTCCAATGGTGCTCTCTTCAACATGAACTCTGAAGGAACTCCATTAGAAACAGCTTCTCTTCTTCAGTTGGAGTCTTTATATTTGCTATAACCTCTCTTTTATCCATGTAAATTAAGCTTCTAAGTGTGATCTGAAATTGTAATCAAGGCTAATAGTAAAATTCTACATGCCTTTTCCAGTTATGGCTAGTGATACTGTCTATGAATTAACTTAGAAATTATGATTTTAACTTTCAAGACCATAGTATTTAATGAGCCATATAATATTTCATGGTTATCGTCCATGCCTAAAATTCATAATCTCTTTTATAATTATCTTTAATATTTAGCTTCAGTGATCTAAAATGAGTGAAGAGTATGGCAACTATGAATCAATGAAAAGTGAGAGTAGAGTTGACAAATTAGAAAAAGAAATTGACAGGCTTAAAGCTGATGTTCAAAATTCTACAGAGGAGATAAAACGAACTGTTGAGGATTTAAAAAAGGCTGTTGTTGACATCAGAGCAGCTGTTAGTGAAATTGAAAATCCCTTCAACTTGCTAAGAGTTATAACGAGTGAAAAGGACCTTGAAAGATTAGATAGAGTTCAACCCATAATTGAAAGGATGCAAGTTGTAAAAGAGAAAGAGGTTGAAAGAGAAAAAGAAAAGGAGACTACTAATCTACATCAACCCCCTCAAATACCTGAAAAAAAGGTTGAAGAAACTTTAAAGCAAATTAAGGAGCAAGCTGCAGGAGTTGATTTAGAGATGTGGTCTCCAAGTTTCAAACAATGCCATTCTTTAATGAAATGGATTTACACGATGTTTGATCTAGGTTTTGATAAGGAAAGCTTAAAAAGAATCTGTCAGTACTGTGAATTCTTCGGTATTTTCCCCAAGGGTTCTACTGTTCCTATTTCCAGCATGATTGATGCTACCGCAAATGCTAAATCTAAGGGTCTTTCAGAGGACGATATTACACTAGCTATGTACTTGGCTGCTGAAATTTTCGGAGTTAAGGTTGGATTTGAAAAAATCTACGAGCTGATAATTAAAATCCTTAAAAGAAATAGGCTAAGGAGGGCGGCGAGGCGAGATGGGGTTCTCAACAACGATAACTGAAATAATCCTGTTGATTGCATCAGTGGTTTTAGCAAGTGGAGTTTCAGCTCAGGCTATATATGCCGGCATGTCTTTGCAGAGCAACATTCTTCAGACCATGGATTGTGCTAAGCGAGACCTAAATATACGTATCAGTATAGGTTATGCTACTATAAATGAAACAGTAACTCCGAAATACTTCATAATCTATGCAAAAAATACTGGTTTAATGCCCATCACTGACTTCTCAACTATAGATGTCTACGTAGGAGAGTATGGGCGAGTAATACTTTTCACATATAGTAGTAACGCAACTATTGGCAGTGGGAGCTTCAGCTTAACTACTGCTGATGGAGATGGAATATGGGAAATTGGTGAAACTGCAATTATAAAAGCTTATCCAAGTACTGATATTAATGCACCAATTTATGAAGTTAAAATTGTTCCGTTTCGAGGTATACCTTCCAGCTACCTATTTCCTCCTCCGCCATAAGGAGGTAGCTTAAATGGGTTTCTCAGTAGCCGCTGCATCAGCAGTTATCTTAATAGGTCTTATAACCTTTGTAAGTGTTGCGGCAGCCTCCTTACTCTATTCCTTGAATCAACTTACATTGTTATTGAATAAATCAGTAAAACAGGATACAGGAGTTCAAATTGAACTTCAAATAGTAAGTATAAATGCTTCTTCTATAGAGTTCTATGTTAGAAATACTGGGTCAAAAACAATTTTCTTTAAAAATCAAGGCTTTAACTGGAACAGCGTTGTTGTTGCTTACAGAAATAACAGTTGGTTTTCATATTTAATAGAGGATTACGTTATCTCTGAAGTTAGAGTTCAGAACACTAATTTAACATTCAATGTTGCGGCTCATACTTATGTTAATCCAGGTGAGGAAGCAAAGATTATGTTATCTCTGCCTAGCGATGCCCCCTTAATCCCCATAAATGAAACTGTAATCATTGTTTTTATTTCGCATTATGGAGTTTCAACTATGATAGAGGGGGTTCGAACAGGTTGAGGCTTATTTCTCTGCAAATAAAGGATCTTGATGACTCCTTAGGTGGAGGTTTTCCTCATCCTTCCCTCGCATCTATTGAAGGGGGTCATGGTACTGGGAAGACAGCCTTTACACAGCACGTAATCTACTCGATGCTAAAGGCAGGTTTACGGGTTTATGTTATAACAAGCGAGTCGACTGTTAGAGAGTATCTACGAAAAATGAGGTCAATAAAATTAGACCCCATTCCCTATTATGTTGGGGGAAGACTTGAAATTTACCCTTTACATGTTGAGGGTGGTCAGTGGAG
>QMRB01000110.1 GCA_003649185.1 Thermoproteota archaeon
TCAAGAGGTAAACCCCTACTCCTCCAAACATTAAATATTACTTTCACCGTATATCCAAAATTTTTGGGAAGTTTCAATTTACCCTTAAGTACGTTCAATTAAAATAGCTCTCAACACTGCAGGATCCATAGACATTAAATCATCTATAGAATAGCCGAAGACTTTAAATTCTCTGCTGATTCCAAAAAAATCATCCATAAAATATTAAACGCCTATAAAATTTATCCTTTATCAAAAGATATATGGATTAAAGAATTGTTAATTATATGTATAGAATGATTGGTGAATAATATGAGATTAAGTAAGATCTCCAATAAAATCTATGCAGATACTGAAGGCAAAACCGGGGGAAACGTAGGGATAATTTTAACGGAAAATTATTTGATAGCTGTAGATGCACAATATCCTGCATCTGGAAGAATTTTCCGAAAAACTGCAGAAGAAATAACAGGTAAAAAGGTTACACATCTAATATTAACACATTACCATTCTGACCACATATTTGGAGCACAAGCATTCGAAGACTGCAAGATCATAGCTCACAAAACTTTAAGAGAGATAGTGGAAGAAAATCTAAAAACTATTTGGAGTAGACAAGAATTAAAAAAGATGATTGAAAGGATAAGGAGAGAAAGACCTGAAAGGGCATGGCTATATGAAGGATTAAAAATAGTTTTACCCAACCAAACATTCGAAGAAAAATATGTAATAGAGAATGTGGAGATAATTCATATGGGAGGACATACCGAAGATTCATCCATAGTGTATGTGCCAAAAGATAAGGTAATGTTTGCAGGAGACCTAGTCTTCTCTAAAATGTTCCCATGGGGAGGCGACCGAACAGCCAATCCAGATAAATGGATAGAAGCATTTAGAAGAATGCTTGAAATGGATGTTGAAAAGATAGTTCCAGGACATGGACCAATATGTAACAAAGAAGAAATAAAGATACAGCTAAAATACTTTGAAGAAGTAAGAAAAAAGATGAAAGAGCTAATAGAGAAGAATGTTCCCTTAGAAAAAGCCATAGAAGAAATCTATACAATTCCATTTTATAAGCCGATGAGAGAGGAAATGAAGAGAAGAACTCTTGAACAATGGTATAAATTTTGGTTGAAAAATAAATAACATCTATGAAATGAAAATTATAAGAAACTTATAGGTTCCTCCATATTAGCCTATGCATCAACACCATCTTTCCGCTTTGTACCTTAACATATCCAAACGGCTGCAATAATAGAAAAACATCATAATTTATTGATAGCTCAATTTCTCTCGGCAATGCTTTTGCTTCATTAAATCGCATCTCAAAAATATATTTATATGCAGCATCACTTTCATCATATATTGGAACGAAACTATAAACAAAGATATCGCTTTCATTGAACCCTTTAATCTCAACATTATTTACAGTTATTGTTAAACCTTTAAAAAACATGCTTGATACTTCATCCTTCACCTTAAATATGCTAATATAAATTCGCTGCCCATATTTTAGAAATTCTCCTGTGAATGGCAAGCCTTCTAAAGCTTCTTCAATGGTAACATTTGGAGGAATTGCATATCTATGTTGAAATGAAAAACCACTACATTAAACTCTGCTTTAGCACCAAACAGGTGGATTTCAATTCGAGTATTATTGCAAGAATAGTATCTCGAGATATGGCTAACATATTGAGCCGCTCTTTTCTCACTTGACACCGGAATTAGAAATGGTGAAGTAAAAAAAGTCCATACAATAAAGGAAGAAAATATTAAAAAGATAAATATTGTCTTTTTCTTATTGATCATCATTTAATCAGCCCTCCGGCATAACATTATATGTTATATAGCGGATTGCAGTTGCACATCTAACGTCCACCGGAGTCCCACTTAATGGTCCAGTTTCTTTTATTTCGTTTGGATCAACACTCTGAACTCCTTCACTAGGTCCACAAATTATCCATTCAAAATTCCACGTAATCTTTATTTTCAAGCAGAAAATGCAGCATCACCAATAAAATATTAATTACATAATTTATATTTATTTTCATTTTCAAGTAAATTGGATATTTAACACAAATTATGATTGAATATTATAAAAATAAACGAAATTATGGATCTTTTAATGTTTTCTCTACCAGTTCTGCTTGTTTCTTTGTTATTTCATCGCCTCTATTATCATAATTCATTAGATTATCTGCCTTATTTGCTCCCTGCATATTTGAACCTGTAACACCTTGATCTACCACTGCTCCATCACTTAACTGATGGGCAAGTCATCCTTATTGCTTACCGCTACTCCTGGTTTATTTCCCTCCCAAGAAACTCCAAGAATACTTTGAGAAACAATAACGCCTGTCTTCGAATCTCTACTGTTATAATCTACTCCAGGAACATAGTAAACTTCAATTGTACTATTATCTCCATCGTCTGGCAGTCTACTTCTCTCGTCCATAACACCTACATCTAATCTATTGTCGGATCCGGCTATACTTCTCCATTTATCCTTTTTTATAACATTAAATTTCTTTATCACAAATTTTATTCTCTTCGTAAAGTTGCATGCCTTGGCAGCCTTACCATATATTTCATTAGCCTTCTCCACATCCTTCTTCACATCATTCTGTGTGACTCCGCTTCCTTCAACAATCCAAACATTTAACTCCACTTTCTTTTCAGGCTTTGAGGGAGCCTCCATTTTACCTGTAAGATTCAGGAGAAAGCTTTGAGAAATTCCCGTAAAATTATCCTTTATATTTAAAGTTACATATTGTGCAGGAATGAGAATATAGGTCTCTAATCTATATTCATTTGTAAATTTGCCGATGATAGTGATGTTAGATTCAAATATTAATTGAACCGGGGGGCCTATGTTTCCAAAAGAGTCGAGGGGAAAAACTGCCACTTTAAGAAGCCAATTATCCAAATCCAATTCGTCATAAATTTGGGAATGATGCAGCCAATCTCATATTCTCCAGCATTCACAGTTTTAA
>QMRB01000111.1 GCA_003649185.1 Thermoproteota archaeon
ATAAAATCCATTATGAGAATATTCTTGTTCACAGCTATCGGTTTAGGTACACGGATCCCCACCTGGAAGGCTTTCCTGAGATTTGCATATTCTTTTCTAGCCCATACATATATGATTGATCTTACATCTCTCTTAGCAAATTTGAATCGCGGATCCCCCTCAATGTATGGAAGCATGCTTCTCTTAAACTCAGAAGTGGAGGTTAAATATATTTTGACAGCTACATTTAATCCATCAGCATCTTCAGCCCAATAAACTCTAGCTTCCTTGCCAGCATTGACAACACCATGCATCACCCGAATAAAACCTCTATTAATCAACTCGTAGAGCGCCATTAGAGTAGCCCTGTCAAAGACTTCTTCAACAGTTTCAAAGAGATCTTTATCTTTAACTCTTTTAACACGTCTAGACTCTATCTTCTCGAATACTTCACGTTCAATTCTTCTATCTTCCTTGCTCATAACTTGACCTACCATAATTCAAGTTCAAGCTCCTCGGGAAGCAGTCCTTTCTCCCTTAACTTCTCCACTTCATCTCTCGTATATCGCCAAACTATGTCGCCTTTACTTTCATATTGAAAATCCCATGGCACCACTGCAACTACATCTCCTTCTCTAATCCACATTCTCTTCCTATATCTGCCTGGAATTCTACAGATCCTTGTATATCCATCAGCACATTTAACTTTGCATCTATCAAAACCTAACAGTTGAACAATTACACCTAACACTTCACCCTCCATTGGCGACCTGAAAGATGGAGCTTCCTTCTCCGATCTTCTCTTCTTACCCAAAATCACCACCTATGAACATGAACAGACCATGTTAAAAGATAACAGTAAATTGATATTTAAATTTAGGCTAAATCAACAATGTAAACTTTATCCTCGAAAGAAAAATATTTAACTTTTACACCTCCCTTCAAATTGAAAAATTTAGGCTTTGAAACATGAATGATGCTATAAGAGGAGATATCCATAAGTTCAATAACATCTTCATAGACGGATAAAATGACACCTATCTTCAAGTCTTCGCTTTTAACCAGCAATGAAACTGCTCCAGACCAGAAATCCCTATAGTTAAGGGTGAAAGGAGACCAGTTGGAGAGATCGAAACATAGAAAACTATTTTTAGAGTAACCGTCAAAACGGAGAATTCTATCTTTAAATAGCAGGATATCATTCCTACGGAAAGATGGAAGGCGGACGGAGACGGTAAGTTTAGAGATTCTTCGTCCTCCTGAACGGTTGACACCTACAACCTTAAACGATTCTTTCAAATATGCTCCGAAAATCTCTCTAAGCTTACTGGAAAATAATCTTGCCAGCCTGTAATTTCCAAATTTAAAGTCGAATCCTCCTGGAACCCTCTCCACCTCATATGAAAACGAAAATTTATCGCCACTTTCCCTTCGCATAAGTTCATCCAACAATTTGAAGATTGAACTTTCAACTTCACCTAGAATTTCACGCTTCCCTCTCACCTGTACAGTGGCGTCGAAACTGCCTGAAAAGAATTTTCTGCAGGCAGGGCAAACAACCAGATTATATGAAACTTCGACAACCATTCTCTCCACATATTCAGGGATTTCCGGGTGAACGGTTCCTGAAGCAATTATCTCAACTGCCACTCTTCTCTTTCCAAGCCGACCTAAAGGAGAAACTTTAAAGCTTCCAGTTCCATTCAATTTGACATGTTTCTCCACAAGTTTGGCAGAAGCCTCAAAAATGGAGTTTGTCGAAGAAGGTTTAATCCATTTACCGCTCAACCTGTATGAACCACATCTACTACAAATGTCAATGGACAATTTCCCTGGAAAAGAGATTAAGGGATGAAGTCTCCTATAGCAATCTTTACATAAATTTTCGATTAAAGATTCCCCTTCACTCTCCAGTTTACCACAAATAGAGCAAAATCTAACCATATTATGAAGCCTCAAATTAAATAATTTTTACCAATTGGGCGTGAGGTTGACCGCCTATCCATATAACAGCATCCCGATGTATAATGCCAGCTTGAATAGCCTCCCTAACTATATTGACACCTACAATGTTAGCTATGGAAGCTGATCTCAAAAAGTTTAAAGCCTCATTAAGCCTAACCAATTTACCCTTATAGAATGTCTCATTAACTTCAAGCCTTAAATCTCCCTCTACAAATGTTTTTCCAAGAATATCTGCATCGCAGACAGCCACCATTAAATCCCTTCCCCTACTCCAAACATTCAAATAAAAATAGCTGGCAATCGACTTTCCCATAAAAACACCATTAACATTACATTTTGAAATTAGAAGCCTCTGGCTGAAACACTTGTTCTAGCACCGCAGGCAGTGCATACTAGAATGAAAACCCTTTTCTCCCTGGTAATATAAGTGTCTGGAGCGCCGCAAACCGGGCAAATTACAAATAGCTTAGCATATCTATTTAGAATGTTAAATATGGTTGAACTTGAAAATCTACCTTGAAGAATTAGCCTCGAATCCTCTACATCTCCAGCTGTTCCCAACTCTCTTAAAAGGAAGCGTAACACATGTTTAATATCTCTATTTAAAACGTCACAGATCTCCTTGAAATTATACACTATTGTTCGATTACCTATGATGGATGTATTAGGGATAGGTAGTTTAAATCTTTCACCCCTACTTATTTTTTGAGGGAGCATTGAGAGAGCCCTGTCAAGCATCTCCTCATAACTCCACTCACTTACATGTTTCAAGAAAAAACCTCCATCTGCGCCATAATATGAATACATCAACATAAAGTTTTCGACATAAAGAGATAAATAACATGTTAATTCTCAATTAATTGTATGGAATATATCATAGTATCTAAATCCATAGTTACGATGGGCAGAAGGGGAATTTTAAAAGATGGAGCTATAGTTACGGAGGATGACAGGATAATAGATATTGGAAGAA
>QMRB01000112.1 GCA_003649185.1 Thermoproteota archaeon
GTGAAGGATCCAATTTTAACTATTCTTTCAGCTGCTGAAAAGGTTGAAGGTGGTGAGGGATTACCGTATTTCATTGAATTTACGTTGAGAATTCCGCTTGACGACCAGATTGCCGTTGGATATACTGGTAGGAAGCAGACTTCACCCGTTGAATTATCATAGTAAAGGTAATAGATTGAATCTAAATTTTCACAGGATATTTCAGTATTACTTTGAAATGTAAGCTGATATATATTTACATCTCCACTGCTATAGGTATTGTAATTTAACCGTTCAAGAAGAAGGGAATCATCTACAAGTTCGCAGCGTAAGAGCAGGTTACTATTAAATTGTATGGGAGATACGAGATACTCATCGTATACAATGCCATAGTTTATGGAGCTGTTCATCCAGTAGCTAATAGAGGATAGTGAACCCAGCTTTGCTATTACAGCTACCGCCAAAATATAATGTGTAGGGAAATCTATTCTATTTTGATTGGACATGGAGATGTGGAGGATACTGCTTACAGGATCAAAGTAAATTAAACTTACTAAATATTTACATTTAGATGTCACGTTAACTCCATCGGCTGATTGAACCTGTATGGAAATGGAGGAGGATGAAAAGGTTATAGTGACATTTAAGAGCGGTTTAAACTCTAAAATGAAACCCCGCTTTTTTAAGTCTACCCAGTAGGTTTGGGCATTCTCAGGATCTAAATAATATGGATTACTCTTAAAATTGCCGTTAACATACAAATTTTTTCTCAATATAAAGTTAACTTTGCCGATATCTAAAAAATTATGGTCGTCGGATCTGAAGCCGAGATCTAGAATGGAGGAGCTGGCGGATATGATTAGCCTATCCCAATCAGCGGGATATCCCGGGCTGCTGCAAACCTTGTCTAGAAGGGCTAGAGCCTCCAATTCAACATTATAAGTTAAATTGGAGATCATGTTAAGTATATGGTTGCTTGAATATAGTAGGAAGACCATAATTAAAGCTATGAGAGCATATTCTAATGGCTCCTTCAACCTTCTAAACCACCCCTCAAATATTTGAATTCGATTTTGAAGATTCCTCCAGCAATGGGAGTTACAACGATATAGTTCCATCTGGCACCGCTTGAAATCGTATATTCATCCTCAACGTGGACGTAGGATATAGATAGTGGAACTGAAACTTCAACTTCAGGTTTAACCTTCGCGATGGGCCTTAAAACTAGATGAGGTTTACCTTGTAAATGTTTTAGAATAACATTGTAATGTCCATAAACGCATTCATCCGGCATGCTAATTTTAAAATATAAGGGTTTACTTGTAGAAGAAGAGGAAGCATAGGATACTGCCTCAACTATCTGTCCAGCTATGCTGCTTCCAATGGCCAGAAGCTCCTCCTTAGCCACTCTCTCCCTATATACTAAGATGAGATTGGTTGTAGTTATAGTCATACTTAAAAATATTATCAATAGGGAAGTGAAGCCTATAAGGCTGGTTATAGGTGAATGTGGCATGACGATCACCAAGAATAATAGAGAACTCTGTGAACAATGAGCCTTATAATCACTCTGCATGAACCGTCTATTGTAATCTTAGTAATCTTATTCGAATTGTATGGAACGCCTTCCAATTCAAGGGAGAATATTATAGATGTATTGGCGGCAACCGTATCATTATATAGGAGAGTTACAGTTGAAGAGGAATATTTAACATCTAAATTTTCTAATGCCGATTCTTCAGAGGACTCCCAGTATGGATCAACATATATTAAATCGATGAAATATGTGCCGGAATGATTGTATTGATGTATTATCAGCCTCAAAAAATCCAGGGAAACTGCCGTCCGCCCAACATCATAATCCCTATAAGTATGGACCAGTGGAACATCATAAGTGTCATTTACAAAGAACTGGATTTCCCTTAAACCATAGATGACTTCGTTCTCAACTCCAACATAGACTCCTCCATAACAGATAACCTTTAAAATATTGGAGTCCACCAACTTTGAAATATTGGAGTCCATCAACCATTCTTGAGGATAATCCACATAGCTGAAATTTATGTGCAATATCAATTGCTGTTGAAAAGTGATGAAATTCGTTCTCAAAGTTCTTGAGGGAAATTTGAAGGTGGCTCCCTCACCAGTTAATATACATTTAACTGTGGATATAGCCAGATTCTTCAAAATATTCTTTGCCTCTTCAAACTCTGCTTGTTGAGCTGTAGATTCCAATGAGAAAAATGCATAATTTAACATGGCTATTATTATTAGAAGTGAAATTGAAGTTATTATAACAGTGGAGATCACCGATGATTGTCCATTGCTCTTTCCCATTAGACACCACCAGACATTCCTGTCAACGCAGTGCTGAAGAGTGGAGAGGCAAGTATTGTAATGAGAGCTATAAATGTAAGTAGAATTGCATGTTTGAAACCTGATGCGACAACTCCGCTGGAAGTTTTGCCTGCTATTAAACCCAATATATAGACGTTTAGAACTGTGGCCGGCATAACCATCATAACTGCTGAGGCGTAGGCTGCCACCCCATATGAAAGTGAAGCCATAAAGGTGGTCATAAGAGTTATGGTTGAAACAAGTGTTATTGCACCTATATATGGAATTATCAGCAGGGTTCGCATTGAAGATGAACGTTCCCTCTCAATGCTCTCAGTGGCCTCGGCGAACCAAGCCATATTTTCAAGGACTTCAGGGGTTCCTCCTCCAACTTCAACAGCCTCCGTTAAAATATATAGAAATGTTCTGGCCTTCCAGGATTTAATCTTCTTCTCCAAGTAATCATATATCTTGCTTAATGGGAATCCTATGGCCAACTGTCCCGCAGCATCTTTAAGATACTTTGTGAAGA
>QMRB01000113.1 GCA_003649185.1 Thermoproteota archaeon
AACATGAACGCCTGGAAAGATTAGGCATCCAGCTCCAATCACAACATCATCCTCAATAATTGGCGGTTCACTCTTCTTTGAGGGTGGGTAACGGTCATTCAATAATGAAGTGTTGGGACCGATGAAAACATTATCTCCTATCACCGCATCTTTACAAATCGTTACATGATAGAGGATGCGACAATTCTTTCCGATTTTAGCGTTTTCTCCAATAACTGTGAATTCGCCTATTCGGGTTCCTTCTCCAATCTTCACATTCTTTTTAATTGAACAAGGACCGTAAAAGGTTACATTTGGATATTCTTCCATTGATATTAAAAAATCATAATCACGACCCATTCTCATCTCTTCTTATTCCTCCGATTAAGAATAGAAAGAGCCTTAACAGTTTAGATTTATAGAACCGCCTAAAAGCTTCTTCAGGACGAATCTGTTCCAACTTTTTATCTCTCTTCACCTTTTACATCCTCGATTTAAAGCTCCTTAAATTCTTCGCTCACCCACTTCTCTGCTTCCTCTATGGTTTTAGAGGTTTGAACAGCGATCAAAATCATTCTTATCTTTTTTATTGCCTCATCAATATCCATCTTATGCTTCATTTCTCTTTCACCTCGCGCATTAAGGTAATACCATTTAGTATATAAAACTTTCGATGTCTTCATTCAGAATCCAATCCAAAGTTTGCTTAACCCCTTCTCGCAAATCAACTTTCGGAATCCAGCCGAGATTCTCCATTTTCCTAATGCTTGGATGTGTAAGATTCAAATCGCCTTTCTTTCTCGGAACATAAATCTTCTTTAACGGAACACGAACCACATCAGAAACAATCTCCGCTAATTCATTAATCGAGTATGGAACATCACCAGCAATATTATATGTTTCCCCAGACTTCCCCTTCATCCAGACAGTTAAGAATCCATCTATGAAATCATCAATATAAGTAAATGCTCTCCGCTGATCCCCATCACCTTCAATCGTGAATGGCTCTTCTCTTAATGCTTGAAGAATGAAGCGAGTAACCACGCCGAATCTCCGCTGATTAGGACCATAAACCGAGAATGGTCTAACAATCTTAATATCTAAACCATGCATTCTGTGATAAAGTCTGCAGTATTCTTCCGCCATCCATTTAGAAACTCCATAGGGCGATTCTGGTCTGCATGGATAATCCTCTGGCGTTGGAAAAACCATTGGGTTTCCATAGACTGAACCTGAAGAAACATAAATCAACGGAACATCATATTTTCGGCAGTATTCGAGGATTTGGAGCGTTCCTTTCGTGTTTACTTCTAAATCTCTGAATGGCTCTTCGATGCTGTAAATCATTTTTTGACATGCAAAATGAAAGATGATGTGAGGCATTAATGGTAATAAATCGAAATATCGATAATCAGTATGGTGAAATGTGCATGGAATATCTTTGATGTTTCGGATGTCGCCTCCGCTCAAATCATCAACCACATGAACTTCATGGGAACTGGATAGTCTTTTTGCAAGATTACTCCCAATAAAACCTGCACCACCAAGAATCAAAATCTGAGCCATTTTTCAGAGTCTTCTTTTATGTTATAAGTTAAATTCAAAATTTCTTCTAAATGCTCCTCTATCATTTGCATATCTTTCTCACTTAGTTCCACACCATCGAGAATAAGGCATAAACCTAACCATGCTTCCCAAAGCTTTCGAGATATTTTATTAGAACGATATAGTTTATCAATTTTCTCTGTTATCATTTTAGGAACCCCTCTATTTTCTCCAAGTTATAAATACTGTATTATTTCTTCTTTTAAGTTTTTCGAGTCGCATCCCCGAATGAAGCATCAACAAATCATCCATAGTAAAAGTTCTCACATGCTTTTCTGGATTGCCCCTCAATGAAACCCAAATATGAAGCCCACCATTCTTCTTTAAGACTCTCCAGCATTCACTCGTCGCCTTCCAGACATCAGCAAAATGATCAAGACTCGTCGCATTCACAACATTATCAAAAACACCATCACGAAAAGGCAAATACTCTGCAACAGCCCTTATAAAAGGAAAACTTGGCTTCTCAATCAATTCAGGATCTATGCCTACGGTTGGCTCTGCATATTTATATCCCGTTTCTTCATATCGCATTCCAGCATAAATTCCATTTCCACATCCAATATCCAGAATCAGCCCACTCGAATTATGAAACTCCATGAATGCTCTGCCTTCTCTAACGTAATATTCAAGATGCTCTCTACTCATCGGCTTCATATTTCTCTCTCGATATTCCCTTTGAGTTTCAAACCATTTCTCACTAAACAAGCTTCAACAGCCTCTTCACGGTTTCTCTGCCATCATGCCATTTATATACAAACCTTAAACATTCCTCACGCTTCCTATCCAAATAATCTTCATCAGAAAGCAAATCAGCCAAAACCCACCTTAAATCCTCAGCATCATCCACTTGAATGAAAGGACATTCATCATTCAAAGCTTCCCTCGTAAACTTTGGAATCCCACATATAACTGCACTTTCAAAAGCTGAAGCTTCAAGACTGCAAGTTCCATATCCGCTTCCAACACGGTCAAAAAAGATGCTTGCATGAGCCTTCCGCTTTAAACATTCATCATAAGAAACATTTCTAATAACATCTGTTCGAAACCGAAACCCCTTCAATCTTCCTATGGCATTATGAAACATCTCGCCGACCCTTCTAAAATAGTTCGTGTCATTAGAGGGACTTGCACAAATCAAAGGCGGATTCAACTTTCCAAAATCATAATTTCTCCTCAAACCATCAACATCAACGCATCGGGGAATCCAAGGAAAATCCAAAAATTTACGATAACTCAAACATAAAA
>QMRB01000114.1 GCA_003649185.1 Thermoproteota archaeon
AGACTTTCAATTCCCTTTATAGGGTTCCACAAGCAGAAAAACTTCGAGAAGAAGCTAATAAAGTCTACTTTCAATTCCCTTTATAGGGTTCGATTTTGTGAAAGAGGAAATTGACATGTCAAAGACTTTCAACTTTCAATTCCCTTTATAGGGTTCCTCGAAGAAATTCAAGCAAAATACTTAAGCGCTCAAGCTAACTTTCAATTCCCTTTATAGGGTTCTTTGCAAGTGCAGCTGGCCTCTCGCATCTCCCAGACTACACTTTCAATTCCCTTTATAGGGTTCTGAAAGATGATGAAAACAATGTAATATACGCCAAAGTTAGCTTTCAATTCCCTTTATAGGGTTCTTTAGTGGAGCTGCAGCTCTATCATCTACATCTAAACCCTTTCAATTCCCTTTATAGGGTTCTAGCGGGAATAGGAAAGTTTCCGAGAACACTTAAATCAAAGCTTTCAATTCCCTTTATAGGGTTCTGTGTGGGCCGGCCTTAATCCTGGATCCTGGAATTGTAAAAGCTTTCAATTCCCTTTATAGGGTTCTAATGTTAGGTCTTGAAGTTGGTCGGTGCCGCCGGTTTCACTTTCAATTCCCTTTATAGGGTTCTGAAATACACAACAGTAATAAGAAGCTTCAAAAAACTATGTGAAAAAGCACTTTCAATTCCCTTTATAGGGTTCCAAGGTGTATTTAGCCTGGTCATTGGTTTACGAAGCATATCTTTCAATTCCCTTTATAGGGTTCCGATTTAGAAAAAGTTGTCTTATACTTCAAGCAGCTTAACTTTCAATTCCCTTTATAGGGTTCGTAAATTGAACAAGTGGTTTTGAAGTATTTTCTTAGGCTGTCTTTCAATTCCCTTTATAGGGTTCGGAAATTTTCTAGGATCTGCAGCCAAAACTGATGATGAATCTTTCAATTCCCTTTATAGGGTTCAATAGATTTAGTTTGTCGATTGCAAAGGTTTTCTTTTTGACTTTCAATTCCCTTTATAGGGTTCAATCTTCTTCTTTCAGCATGTGCATTACAAGTTTCTTGATCTTTCAATTCCCTTTATAGGGTTCACGCAAATTCCCAAGACCAAAAGGGAGGAAAGTGGAAAACTTTCAATTCCCTTTATAGGGTTCTTCAACACAGACCGATAATAATGGTGAAGCTAAGATAACTATCTTTCAATTCCCTTTATAGGGTTCGGATTGGAGGCTTGGCACAGTTCATGGAACATACTGGTTCGGCTTTCAATTCCCTTTATAGGGTTCATATTCCAACTGGGTATCAACCGTCTCTTTACATTATTAGTCTTTCAATTCCCTTTATAGGGTTCTGGCTTGGCGATATCGGTCAACCACAATACGTTACAGTAAACCTTTCAATTCCCTTTATAGGGTTCTGAATAATTGTTGGTTTGCGCCGTTATTCTTCAAGGTAGACTTTCAATTCCCTTTATAGGGTTCGATGAATACGGTTTCTCATCTGGACACGCATATATAGAACTTTCAATTCCCTTTATAGGGTTCGTTATAGTATGTGTGGTTTGTGGAATGAACGTGACGGCTTTCAATTCCCTTTATAGGGTTCACCATGCCATTAATTCGTATACTCCGAATCCTTGTTCTGCTTTCAATTCCCTTTATAGGGTTCCTACACAGAGTTCAACCCATTAACCGTTCCCTATGATGTATCTTTCAATTCCCTTTATAGGGTTCATGTATCCGCCTTCAAGTCGAGCTAATCCAACTCCTATCTTTCAATTCCCTTTATAGGGTTCGGATTTGCTAATGTAAAGTGTTAAGGTTTCACCAGATTTATACTTTCAATTCCCTTTATAGGGTTCTCCTAAACCTGTAGTATATCCTCCAACTGGATATACTCTTTCAATTCCCTTTATAGGGTTCACTTCAGATACTTATTTCTCAACTTTAACCCTCCTGGGTCTTTCAATTCCCTTTATAGGGTTCCCGTTCAAAATTGTAAGGGTGAAGGAATCAAAGTTCTTAACTTTCAATTCCCTTTATAGGGTTCCAAAGGTTATGAGTCTATGACGCCTATTATTCTCCAACCTTTCAATTCCCTTTATAGGGTTCCTGCTAGATACAGGTCTAGTGGCACTTGAAGAAGAAGATTACTTTCAATTCCCTTTATAGGGTTCGGGAATGTAAGCAACGTTTTATTTTAAATCTTGCCTTGAACTTTCAATTCCCTTTATAGGGTTCGGTCCCAAAAGAAGTCAGATTACTCCTAGGACTAAAAGATCTTTCAATTCCCTTTATAGGGTTCGAGAAGGTGGAGAGAAGTAAGCCGTTAAAGGCCCGATCTTTCAATTCCCTTTATAGGGTTCAAATTCCAGCTATAACTGATGCTGATCGTGAGCGTAGAACTTTCAATTCCCTTTATAGGGTTCAAATCCTCGAAGGCAAAATCGAGGTGATCCCAGAATGAAGGTCTTTCAATTCCCTTTATAGGGTTCAAATTCTCCATGAGGCAATCGCATGAAGCTAACTTATTATGGCTTTCAATTCCCTTTATAGGGTTCTATAAGAATATCTGCAAGTGAAAGGGAAGTATATATTTCATCTTTCAATTCCCTTTATAGGGTTCAATAGCGAAAACATGGCGCCAATAGTCTCAGCAATGTCTCGTATCTTTCAATTCCCTTTATAGGGTTCCGATAGGAAATAATTCTTTTTTAGCTTAAAAAAGCTTTCTGGGAACTTCTTTTCAGCGGAATCATGGGAACTAGGTGAACTTGTAAGAAATTGATGGTG
>QMRB01000115.1 GCA_003649185.1 Thermoproteota archaeon
AAAGGGGGCTCCCCATTTAGTCCCCCTGCCTATACAGATACTGGGAAAGTATAGTTTTAGTGTGCCGTTACAATTGGCATTTACACATTACAGGCGGCTATAAAAATAGACCATTTGGAAGCGGAATTTACATTTATTCTACCTAAGATGACGGTTTATTGTGGGCGAAAGCTGTGCCGCAGACTAATTGATAATCATTCATTATGAAAAACGCTCATAATTCAATATGTCTGCAGTATTTCTATAAGCTTCTAAACCACAGTTCAGACCTTAATATCTGCAATGAACTGACGATATTTAAACTCATCAAAACTATTCATTTCCATGAAATAGAAAAAATCCAACATTAATTGAATAAGATTTAGCATGACAATTTCACATAATATATTACTATTATGGCTAAAATTGAAATAAAAGTTAAGTTTTAGAGAGTTCCAACTGATAAATCATATTGTTATCGATAAGTCTCAACACATAATGTTGCTCATCCCTCTTCAATAGAATAGGCTTCTCAATCAACTCTGCCATTTTAACGAAATTCTTCAAGTTTTTAACAGAATATATGGACATTGGTCTTGAAATTCTTGGAAAATCTTCAACCTCAACAACATATTCTTTAATGGAGCCTAACAGATCGTTCAATTTTTTCTTCTCATATTTAGATGAATTTGTGTAAGTTAAATAGGTTGAGAGGGAGAAGCCTCCAACACCTACACCTAAAAGTATATAGGATGATAATAGTTTCCAATAGACATCACCGTGTGTAATGGAAATTGTTTTAGTGACCGATTGATTATCGTATTGGTATAGATCCGACATGTCCAATCTACTTCCCTGACTTGATGATTCCACTAAAGTTAGCGTCAATTTAGGGGTGAAGAAACTGTCAACCAATCCTTCATCATTCGAGGCTAAAACATTTATTCTCGGAATATATTCTATATAGTATCTATCTGAAAATGAACCTGTCTCATCTGAAACATCACTCAACAAAACTTTGATTTCAGTTAAATTTAATGTAAATTTAGTGGAGATTTCAGCAACCTTTCCAATGAATCTTTCGGTTACATTTGGGGTGCTGGATAAAATTTTCGACCATCCCTTAGGCGAGGATAGAATGGTTTTAAAGGAATATCTCAAAATAATTGACGAATTCTTCTCGATATTAAAATGATAGTTAAATGTAAAATTCACATATTTAAGTATTCTAGTGTATAGAGTACCTTCTCCAGGGCCGATAACAGTTGAACCATACAGAATATTCGGCTTTAACTGCGCCTTATAATCGTAAACACCTTTATGAGAATATTCGAAGAGAGGAATTGTTAAATATTCGACCTGCGGATAACTTGAAGCTATAACCAATAGGCTCGTAGAGAAAACGATTAGGGTTAACGATAACACCATGAAAGCGATAAGTTTCTTCTTAGACAATAACACAGTATATACACCAACTTTAAATTACAGCTTAACATGAATCGTTGAACATAATAGTATATAAAAGTTTTGTAAAAAATTAAAATTAAAATTTAAAGATTAGAAGAATATAATAAAAGTTTACATACATCCTCAAAATCGTCAGAAATTTTATATAAAAATTTATTTCTACCATCCCTCTGCTCAATTGCTGAGACTATGCCTTTGAGCAATAGATCATTTAAAATTTTATCAGTCTGAGAATAGGAAATCCTTAACCGCCTAGACAACAGTTTAAAGGAGATTTCATTATTTTCAGCAATTAACTTTAAAGCCTCAAAGGTTAAGGTGCCTCTAAACATTTTACTCATCAATAATATTAATAATTTATTCATCTCCCCGAAATCTTCAGAATACTGATATACCTGTTCATCCAACTATTTCAACCTCTATTAGAGTTATTAGCAAGGTTAGAGGCTAATAACGATCTTAAATTTTTAAAATGTTCATCTAAAGCGTAAACTTTTACCTTTGGATTAACATAATAGGTTGTTAAGACGCCTCGCCTCTCCAAATTTTCTAGATGCCGTTTAAGAGATGAATGTGAAACACCCACCCTTCTAGCAAGCTCCCTTAAACCGCAACCATTAACTGAAGATAATTCCACTACAACTTTATATTTAACTTCATTTCGAAAAATCTTATTAAACAGCTCCAAAATCAGATATGTTGTTTTTTTACTGTTGATTAAACTATCCACTACATGCATCTCCAGATTTGGAAACTAAATATATAATTAAAGCGCAGTTAATAAATTTTGTTCATAAAATATTATTTCAAAAATATTTAAACGTGAAAATAAAATAAAAATTTAAAAGTATAAAATAAAATTTATATTTTATAGTTGTAGCAACATCCTAAACTGTAAAGAGAGAAAGAGGAATAAGTTTAATAATGTGATATTGCACAATATTCCTCGGCGGAAACTATGCAGCATAAAGATTGTATAAACTTCAAGCAAGGAATCTGCACTCTCTACAATATAAGAGTAAACCCCAATGATCCAGCATGCCCAAACTTCATTCCCCGCAACCCTCCACTTAACCGCGAAGAACTACCGCAAAATTTTGGAACACACTTTCAATTCAGGTGGAGGGGACCTGCAAAATACTGTATATGTCCAAATTGCGGCTACCGCACCATTCATCAGAGAGGAATGCCATGCATACAGCAAA
>QMRB01000116.1 GCA_003649185.1 Thermoproteota archaeon
TAATGTTGTTTTTCTGCAAGTTTGTAGAGTTCCAATATGTATTGTGAAAAACAGGTCTCCGAAAGCTTTTTAACAGTAAAGAAGAAAAAATACGTATCGGAACCCTATAAAGGGAATTGAAAGCAAGTTCAGACTGCAACTGCAGGAACCCTACAAGTCACGAACCCTATAAAGGGAATTGAAAGATGCCTATGAATTAGATCCATCAATATGCGATGAGATTATGAACCCTATAAAGGGAATTGAAAGATGCGAATCTTGCATAATCATGCCACGTCATATATAGTTGGAACCCTATAAAGGGAATTGAAAGATTAGAGTTTGTGGATGAACTTGGGGCCGGTAGATACGGAACCCTATAAAGGGAATTGAAAGAATATTTTTTCTATTAGTTTGTCGATTGCTGATGCTAGATCGAACCCTATAAAGGGAATTGAAAGAAAGCACTAGGCGGCTGGCCTTCAATCGTCATGGTGCCTTCCGAACCCTATAAAGGGAATTGAAAGAGATGGGGGTTGACCTATAAAGGAGTTGAAATTGTGAACCCTATAAAGGGAATTGAAAGTTTGTTTCAAGCGGGATCATAGCTCCACCTCTACCTTTGCGAACCCTATAAAGGGAATTGAAAGTTGCGGAAGGTTTCTTCATCGATTATGCCTAAACGGTAGAACCCTATAAAGGGAATTGAAAGAGATATTCTTCCAGGCGACTTGCAGGGGGCGCTTGAAGGAACCCTATAAAGGGAATTGAAAGCAGTTTACATATAAATACAAAGCCTTAATGGTGTCGTTAAGAACCCTATAAAGGGAATTGAAAGTCATTCAAGACATTAAGTTTTAAAGCCAGCCTTCCCGCAGAACCCTATAAAGGGAATTGAAAGTTGTATCCGACTGACACGTTGCCTGGACTGTAACTTGTTTCAGGAACCCTATAAAGGGAATTGAAAGAGCGGTGGCCTCGACGGTTGCATCCAGCCAGTCGGGATGCGAACCCTATAAAGGGAATTGAAAGTTGGCATTAACCTCACGCGTATTTCTGGCCGAGTGGCTGAACCCTATAAAGGGAATTGAAAGAATTTAGCAAGCTTATGCAACCGAGCTATAAAAATGAGGTAGAACCCTATAAAGGGAATTGAAAGACTGTTTGAATGTGTGGAGGAGAGTCTAGTGGGGAGACGAACCCTATAAAGGGAATTGAAAGTCACTATCTAACTCTCCTAAAAGCATTTACAACCGTAATAAGAACCCTATAAAGGGAATTGAAAGTTAACCATAAGATATTGTTACCGTCTGCTCTGCCAACTGCGAACCCTATAAAGGGAATTGAAAGACCTAGAAATGTAGATTTTTCCAAGCCTAAAGTATGTCCAGAACCCTATAAAGGGAATTGAAAGCTTAGACTCCTCCCAGACTCTTACCTCATCACTCCGAACCCTATAAAGGGAATTGAAAGGAATAGAACTGGAGGCCATCTTTGAGAGATTCCTCCTCCGAACCCTATAAAGGGAATTGAAAGGAAAGCTTAATTATTTTTCGGGTATGCCGAAAAGTTTATAGAACCCTATAAAGGGAATTGAAAGTTATAGAACACTGAGAAGTTGTGTCCATCATAGCTCCCCGAACCCTATAAAGGGAATTGAAAGACGTAAAGGCGGCCCCGATCCATCACCAACCTTCCAGAAGAACCCTATAAAGGGAATTGAAAGCTCCAAGGAAAAGTTATGCTTAAACTTCCAGGAACAAGCAAGAACCCTATAAAGGGAATTGAAAGAAATTGTAAAAGGTCATTGCGCCACTTGGATTGGGGTCTTGAACCCTATAAAGGGAATTGAAAGGCTCCGCATCGTTTACATTTTCTTGCTTTTATAATTTCAGGAACCCTATAAAGGGAATTGAAAGCTGAGGGTGCAGAGATATCCTCATTCAAAGAGGCTCCCTGAACCCTATAAAGGGAATTGAAAGTTCTCTTGCATATTTCCGCTTCTTCGTCTACAGTTTTGAACCCTATAAAGGGAATTGAAAGTTTGTAATATCCAAACTTGGCGAATCAGCCACTTCCACGAACCCTATAAAGGGAATTGAAAGGGGGTTTTGCAGGGTGTTGTTGCAGCCTTCAGCGAAGGGTTGAACCCTATAAAGGGAATTGAAAGTCATTTCCCCAACCTTCCTTTAAATTCCAACCAGCTGAACCCTATAAAGGGAATTGAAAGTCAACCTTCAACATCCACTCTATCGGTAAGTCATTATTTTGGAACCCTATAAAGGGAATTGAAAGTAAAATTTTAAAACTTATGCAGCAGAAAAAACCGGATCGAGAACCCTATAAAGGGAATTGAAAGTCTCCTTGCTCCAACCTAATTTTTCCAATTCAGAGTAAGAACCCTATAAAGGGAATTGAAAGGCGGAGAAGGAATAATCGCTTAGAATTTCATTCCATACTGAGAACCCTATAAAGGGAATTGAAAGTTTAGTTTTAGCTATACTTTTCCCTTCTCGGTTGCTAAATGTGAACCCTATAAAGGGAATTGAAAGTTTGTCAACTTCGCATGGGAATATTATTATCAA
>QMRB01000117.1 GCA_003649185.1 Thermoproteota archaeon
ACGAACAATCATTTTTTATCAATAGTTTTTATTCAAAGAATTTTTTATGAAACCTTAAATAATTAGCTTTACCCTAACATATTTTTGGTGATACTCTGTGCAAATTAAAGTCGGCGAAACATCAATCGAGCTCATTAAGGGCGATATAACTGAACTTCAGGTTGAATGTATAGTTAACGCCGCCAACAGCATGCTCAAGATGGGCGGCGGAGTCGCAGGTGCAATCAGAAGAAAAGGAGGACAAAAAATACAGGAGGAATGCGATAAAATAGTCTCTGAGAGAGGACCCATACCAGTAGGTGGAGCCGCCATAACCAGCGGTGGAAACCTTAAAGCCAAATACGTGATACATGCCGTTGGACCCATTTATGGAGAAGGAGATGAAGAAAGAAAACTAAGGGAGGCAACGCTAAACAGCTTAAAGCTCGCTGAACAACATAATATATCCAGTATAGCTTTCCCAGCTATTTCAACAGGCCACTTCGGACTGCCAAAAAAGAAGTGTGCTGAAGTAATGCTTCCAGCAGCCATTTCTTACATTAAGAGTGGAACGAACATAAAAAGAATAATATTCTGTTTATATGATGACGAAACATTCAATATTTTCAAAGAAGCCCTCGAAAATCTCCAAAAATACAGCTAGTGAAACCCTTGTAGTAGTGAGTAGCTACAGGAAAAATGTTTAGCTTGGTAGTTCCTCTAATAGCTGGAGCCTTAGCCTCCTTAACTCCAACAGTACCCCATGCTGTGAGCTTATTACTTTACATAATTGCTATTTTGCTCTTCCTATATGCAAAACACAAATTTCCCCTCTACTAAAAACAGTTTTTAGAAAAATTGGAGCCATCAAATTTTTAGGGTCTCCTCTATCATCCAGAAGAATGATTAATACTTGTCAAGAAGCTTTAGCAGTATCGCCTTAGCCGAGTACAGTCTATTCTCGCTCTGCTCATATATTATCGATCTTGGATCTTCAATCATTTCTGGGCTTATTTCATATCCGCGATGAATAGGCATGTCATGCATTATCCACGCATTGCTTCCCGCTAGGTTCTCTTTATTTATTTGATAGGGCATCATCATTTTTATGCGTCTCTCTTTCTCTTTAGCGTACTTTGGATCTAGAAAGAACTCCATATCAACCCACGTGTCCGTATAAACGAAGTCTGCGTTCCTTACGGCCTCTTTAAGGTCCAACGTAGTTTTATATAAGCCAGTTTTTCTAGCTTCCTCTAGGAGCTCATCATCTCTTGATGGCTCATTAAATATTGGTGTAACAGTTGTTATTTCAACACCGACTTTTGTGCATGCTTCAATCAGTGAATTGCAAACATTATTGTGTATGCCAACATAAACAAGCTTCACATTCTTTAGGGTGCCCTTCTTCTCCTTCATGGTTATGAGATCCGCTATGGCTTGGGTTGGATGATACTTTTCGTCGCAACCATTTATGACTGGAACTCGAGAAGCCTTAGCCATAATCTGTAAGTCGGAATTTTTTAAGAGTCGAGCTAATATGCAATCAACATTACGTGAAAGATATTGGGTTTCATCATATATGTCTGCTAGAGTAAAGTTTGTTGCTCTCCAGTCCATGTATATTGCATGGCCGCCAAGCTGAGTCATAGCCACTTCAAAGGAAACCCTAGTTCTAGTTGAAGTTTTCTGAAAAATCATAGCTAATGTTTTTCCTTTTAGAGAATCTTGGTATTTTTCCGGATTACGTTTTATCTCTATACCTTTATTAACAATTTCCATAATCTGCTGGCCGGATAACTCTTTAAAGTTTATGAGATGCATTTCTAACTTTCATCCTCCAGAATATAGAGGAGTCTAGAATAACTATTAAGCCTTATGATTTACTATAATTACAACAAGGTTTTTACATTAAAAGGTAACAAAATATAGTGTTGAGGGAAAAATTTTGAGTTCAAACTTAATGGAAGATCTAAAATATCTTAGGAGCAAAATGGCGGAACTAACTCTTGAGATAATCCGCTTATCTGGAGAGAGACTCGCCCTAGCTAAGAAAATAGGTGAGATAAAAGCCAAAAATAATATGCCGATAGAAGATCCAGTAGTTGAGCGAAAGCTAAAGAGTAAAGTTTTAGATTTAAGCCAGAAGCATAACATAGACGTAAATTTTTCGCTTAAGCTTCTAGACCTTCTACTCGAGGAGTCTAAGCGCGTGCAACGGGATGTTATAAAATGTAGATTGCATATGTAGTGGTAATGTTGGAGGTTTATAATTGCGTGTTGCAGTAATTGGTGGGGCTGGAAGGATGGGTGTATGGTTTGCAAGATACTTCATCGAGCGTGGACATGATATCATAATATCGGATGTAAAAAAAGATGAGGCTGAAACCGTAGCTAAAGCATTAGGCGCAAAATTAGCTAAAAATAACATTGAAGCCGTTAGAATGGCCGACTTATCTCTCATATCAACACCTATAGATGTTACACCAGAGGTTTTAATTGAAATATCGCCGGAATTGAAAGAACCTAAAATCGTTATGGAGATATCTTCACTCAAATCTAAAGTTCTTCCA
>QMRB01000118.1 GCA_003649185.1 Thermoproteota archaeon
CTAATAGCTGCAGATGTAATATAGAATGCTAGAGATGAATACATAGCCCCTGAACATGCTCCGAAAACGTATACCTGCATCCAGTCATACCAAAATCCAGTGACATTTATTCCAATTGCAGGCTCACCGCCAATACCGATTATCACCATTAAAAACATCATGATAAGTAACCAGACACTGAAATACCATTGGCCGGGAGTTCTCCTTGCAATGTGCTTGCCGTGAAGAAGGAGAACGTTTACTAAACCGAATCCAGCTGTAAATGCTCCTATAAGATTTGTCCAATTCGTCAAATCAGTTCCAATTTTATTCAATGAAGTTTGGTAGGGTTCAGTTGGATTCGGCGGAACTAGGAAATACTGTATTATCATTATGATACCACATATGAAGGTTATCAATATTGGAAGATATCTCCTATATACAATCGACATTTATTCCCACCTCTACCATTTCAAGAAATCTATAATAATCTTCGAACCAGCATTATATAGTAGGACGCCTAGCAATCCAACAATTAATGCAAACAGTTTTCCAAGATCTTGGACGAAGATGCTTCCGGTCTGAGCGGGATCCTTAGTGAGATAAGCTCCAGCCGCATAGCATTCTTCACCTATTAGGACATAGTCACAGACAATTGCGAAGAATGGGATTTGGTATGCTCTAGCTGTTCCAGCTATCTGCATAGATCCAATCCTATAGAAGGTTTCAGCAAATATCAATGATTCAGCGTAGAATGGGCCTACCATTATGTTTGCAGCCGGTTTTTCACGTTCAGCTATTCCCTGAACAGCCGCAGCATATGCGAATTGACTTCCAGATAGATATCTTATAGCCTCTTCAGGCCTTGCTTCTTCAGCTTTTCCCTCAGCCACATAAGCCTGCTTATAGAGCTCTGTAGCTATCGGCATAACCAGTGTACCGTAAACGGAATATATTACGGGAACACCATATCTGGCACATAGCCTAGCTAATTCGCCGAACACTGCGAGCCCAGCCATTGTTAGTGGAGCCCATGTACCTGATAGACTGTTTAAGCCTGAAGTGAAGTGAACCGGTCTTCCCATCTCCGCGGCTCTGCCCACAGCTTCCTCTAAAGCATCTAGTCCGGCTAGTCTTCTGAACTGCGGTATCCAACCCTTCTTAATTTTGTCTATTGCCCATAGTGCTAGTCCCCATGTTAAAATTAGTACAATTAAATCTAGACTTCTACCCTCAACTATCATAGTATATCTCTCCTTTAAGACAAATTCGTAAATAGCTATTAATGACTTATCAATTGAAAAATATTTAACTCTTACTCAAAGATCGGGAAGCCATGTAAGCCGGTTAGAGAAAAATTTAAATATTAGAATCTCAGCACGACGGATTCCAGCAATCACCATGACAATTTTTATAGGATAAGCGATGAATTTAACTGTGGGGATGATTAGGCTCGAAAGGTCTGACCCCTAAAAGGGGATGATTTACCCACGCAGGGATGACTCTAAATTTCAAGGTGGCTTCCCATTGTTGGATCCTATAAGCGCGTTTATAATTGGAGCATTACAGGGATTTATGGAGTGGATTCCGATAAGCAGCAGCGGCCAGATAACCATAGCTTTAATCGAATTTTTCAGGGTGAATCCTGCAGAGGCATATAATCTTTCATTAACACTCCATTTAGGCACAGCATTATCTGCTTCAATCTATTTTAAAAAACAGGTTTCAGAAGTATTAGGAGAAATTTTTGAAAAGAGAAATTTCAGAACTGCAGGATTTAAAATATTCATTGTTACAGCTATATTCTCATTGTTCACAGCAGTTCCATCAAACTTCATTCTTGAAAGAAAATTGCAGACTCTAGGAAGTGGAGAAGCTATGGGAATTATAGGAATTTTCCTGATAATTACAGGAATACTTCTAACCTTCAAGAAAAAAGTTATAGTGGGGTTGAGGGGAATAAACGATTTCAGCATATTTGACGCAGTGATTTTAGGAATCATCCAAGGCTTCAGCATACTGCCAGGTATTTCGAGAAGTGCAATAACGATAATTACACTGCTAATTTTGAAATTCAATCTGAATGAAGCATTCAAAATATCATTTATGGCTTCAATTCCAGTGTCAATAATGGCTGGAATCTATGGACTTATCAGCCAAACATCTCTAAATATAGCCCTATCTTTAACATCCGCTATGCTATTCGGTTTAATCTCAATGGGGTTGATGTTGAAAACTGTGGAAAGAGCACCTTACCATATAATGCTCATAATACTTGGAATTATGCTTACAGCACCATACCTGCTTACACAAAAGATTTAAGTATAGTTAAACCTTATGAAGACAAGTCTGAGAGGAAGTAAAATGGGTAAACCTAAAAAGAAGGGTAGAAGAAAAAGTTATGGTAGAAGAACGACTGTCAAAAAAACTGAAACTGAAAGAATAATTAGAGAGAATATCATGGAAGAGAAAGCTTTAAAAATTGTACAAAAAGATTTAAACACGTTTAAATATCTAACACCATAC